>CAZFWQ010000001.1:0-7191 GCA_964522755.1 uncultured Oscillospiraceae bacterium
CCATGAATGCCTTTCTAATCAACTACCGTCCGGAAAGCCTGATCACGCAAATGCTTGCCTCCACAAATCTGACCATATGGATTTTATCCGCGTTCACCATCCTGATGATCCTATTTTCCATTTTCTGGATCAGGCGATTCTTCGACCAGCCCATGACCAATCTGATGAACGCGCTGGGCCGGGTGGAAAAAGGCGACCTGAAGATGAATATCGACTACGAGGGCGACAATGAATTCCATTACCTCTACGACCAGTTCAACCGGATGCTGACTGAACTCAACAGGCAGATCGAGCAGAACTACGCCAACCGGATCCGCACGCAGCAGGCTGAGCTGAAACAACTGCAGTACCACATCAAGCCCCACTTCCTCTACAACAGCATATTCCTCATCTACCGCATGGCCGTGGACGGCGACATGGAGAGCATTCAGGATTTCAGCCTCACGCTCGGCAACTATTACAGGTATATCACCCGAATCCAAAGCGACACCATTCCCCTGGAACGGGAAGTCGACCACATCAAGAGCTATGTCAAGATCCAGACGACGCGTTTCGGCGAACGCATCGCCGTAAGAATGGATGAAATCCCGGAGGGGATGGAATCCAAAGGCGTACCGCCCCTCATACTGCAGCCGGTTGTTGAAAACGCCTATCACCATGGCGTTTCCATGATGGAAAGCGGTGGGCGGATACAAATCGCCATGCAGTCGGCCGATGGTTATCTGCTGATCACCATCGACGACAACGGGCCGGGCATGTCGGAAGACGCGCTTCAGGGCCTATCTTTCCGCATGCTCGAAGACGATGTGTCCGAAGCAAGCACGGGGCTTTCCAACGTCCATCACAGGCTGCGGATACATTTTGGCGGAGAAAGCGGACTGCGGCTGAGTCATAGCCCACTCGGCGGACTTCGGGTCATTCTCGCCATGAAGCTGGAACAGGAGCGCAAGCATGATTAACATCCTCGTGGTGGATGACGAGCCGATCCTCGTGAACAGCCTCTACCAGATGCTCTGCCAGGCCACCGAGTGGCCCCTCGCAGTGTATAAGTCCTCCAGCGCCAGCGGCGCACTCGACATTGCTAGGAACACCCGTATCGACGTCATGCTTTCCGACATCAACATGCCTGGGATGGACGGCCTCGAACTGCAGCGCGCCATGCGGCTGGAATGGCCGCAATGCCATGTCATCTTCCTCACCGGGTACGACAGTTTCGAATATGCCCAGCAGGCGGTCCGGCAGGGCAGTTCCGGTTATGTCCTGAAGGTGGAGGGGGATGAGGCCATCCTGGCCGCCCTCCGCCACAGCATCGGACAGATAGAGCAGGAGCGCGAAAACCAGCGCCTGCTGAAAAGCGTTCAGTCCGCCCGGCCGCTGCTGCAGCGGGAATTCATCGGAAACCTGATGCAGAGCCGCAGATTTTCGGACCCTGAACTGGCTGGATTGATGGTCCTGACCGCTTCCCCCCTGCAGTACGACATGCCTGTCTTCCTGCTGCTGACCTCCATCCACCCGGATTCGGACCGGCACGATCCAGGCAGCGATTTGGGCGGCCTTCTAGGCGTCATCAGCATCATCGGGGAATACCTGGCGGACAGGGTCAGGCTGATATCCGTCCCGCAGCCGCCGGACATGATCATCACGCTGTATCAGCCGCTTCAGAACATGCATCTGCCGGAAGGCTGGACAGCCGTTTACCGCAGGGTGCGGGAAACATTGGAAGAAATACAGGAATCCAGCCAGCGCATGCTGGGCCTCCTCACCTCGCATGCCATCGCATCCGAGCCATGCGGCTGGAACGATCTGGCCGGCAAGCGGGTACATCTTGAAACCGCGGTGCGCATCTATGGTTTTGACAACCGAAGCATCATCACCGATGAGACATTGGCTCACGACGCAAACAGGCCCGATAAATCGGAACAGGCGGAAACCCTTCTGCCCTCGCCCCACCAGCTGACGCAGCTTCGCCAGTTCCTGAGCAACAACGATGAGGACGGAATGGCGGCTTTCCTGTCGGATTTCTACTCGTCCCTCCGAAACAAGGAAGTCCCATTTCCCATTGCCAAGGAGATATACTACTCGCTGGCGCTTGTTTTCCTGCACTCCATCAACATCATGGCCGCGAACATCAAATGGAGGGTGGATCCGGAGCTCCTGACCAACATGAAGACCCACTTCTCGTGGAACAAGGTCTTCGAATACTTCGCGGAAGTCGGCCGTTCCATCATCCGCAGCCGCAGTTCTGAAAAGACGGCCTTCAACCACCAGATCGTCGAGCAGATCAACGATTATGTCAACAGCCATCTGCATGAAGATGTCGGCCTGATATCGCTGGCCGACAGGTACCACTTTCACCCGTCCTACCTTGCCCGCCTCTACAAGCACTTTTCCGGCATCACGCTGGGCCAGTACATCGTCGACATGCGGCTTCAGCAGGCCAGAAGGCTCCTGTCCTCCGCGGACACGCAGATAGGCGACATCGCGAAAAGCCTGGGCTTCGCCAGCGCCGCCTATTTCAGCAAGTTCTTCAAGACGCATTCCGGGCTGACGCCGAGTGATTACCGACGCCAGATGCTGCAGGCGGACTAGTCTTCGGATAATGCCGACGCCAGATGCTGCAGACAGACTAATCTTCGGTCAATCCGGCGATATGCTGCCGACAAATCAATCTTCTGACCACAAGGAGGCATCAATGAACAAGGAAACCATGACGTCGAGGGAACGGGTATTGTGCGCATTCAACAAGGTTCCCGCGGACCGGGTGCCGATTGACTACATGGCGAATCCCGGAATAGACGGCCGCATGAAAATGCACTTCAAACTGGCAGAAAATGATGGCGAAGGCCTGAGACTGGCCTTGAACGTCGATTTTCGAAGCATCGGCCCTTCCTGGGACGGACCGAAGCTGTATGAGGATCTTCCCGGCGGCATCACGGTGGACAACTGGGGCATCCATCGCAGGTACATACGGCATGGCAGCGGCGGGTACTGGGATTTTTGCGATTTCCCGCTGCAGGATGCGGACGAGGAAATGGTCGCGAACTGGAAAATGGTCAACCCGGACGATCTGGACTATTCGGGCATAGCCGCCCAATGCGCGAAATACGGCAGTTATGCGCTGTGCCACCACTGCTATGGAGACCTGATCAACGGCAACGGCATGCTGCGGGGAATGGAACAGACGCTCATCGATTTGCTCCTGGATGAACCTGCGGGACTGCTGCTGGCGGACAGGCGCTTCGCCATCCAGGCTGAAATCGCGCAAAGGACACTTGAAGCGGCAAAAGGGCGAATCGACATATTCTGGCTGGGGGAAGACCTCGGCACGCAGGATCGTCCGATTATCTCCCGTGAAATCTTCGCGAGGCATTTCCGCCCGAGATATCAGAAACTCATCGACCTTGCCAAGGCATACGGCTGCCGCACAATGATTCACACGTGCGGATCCTCCAGCTGGGCTTACGAAGACTTCATCGAAATGGGCATCGAAGCGGTGGACACGCTGCAGCCCGAATGCACGGACATGTCACCGCGTCACCTTGTCGATGCTTTCGGAGGAAGGCTGTCTTTTCACGGCTGCATTTCAACGGCCGGAAAAGTGGCCTCCGGTACGCCGGAAGAAACAAGGCAGGAAGTAAGGGATACGTTGGACATCATGATGCCCACGAACAGCTACATGCTCTGCTCTACCCATGAGCTGCAGGACAACAGCCCGACGGAAAATGTCGTCGCAATGTACGAGGAAGCCATGGCATACGGATTTTACCGCTAGGAGGCAAGTATGTATCAAACGACGGCAAACAGTGATAAAAAAAGAATTCTCGGTGCGCTGACGGGAAAAAAGATTGACCGTGTACCCAACTTCGAAGTGCTCGTGGACGACCCGACGCTCCGATATGTCATGGGCCGGGATATCAGGGGCAGCCACACCCTGGACAACATCGACGTCGGCGACTATATGGAGTTCGCCCGCAGGGTGGGACAGGATGCAATAGGCCTTTGTTTCTACGACAATCCCTTTCGCGTCATGGGAGAAGACGGGGCACCCATGCACAGGAATTTCAGGATAAACAGCCGCAAGGACCTGGAAAGGCTGCTGCCTGCATCAATGGACCATCTGGAAGGACACTTCCGCCAGCTGGCGGAGTACCGCGAAGCGGCAGCGGGCAGCGAACTGGCCGTGTTCGCCCTGACCGGATCCTTCTTCTGCGATGCATACGACTCGGTTTTCGGATTTGAGAACTTCATGTACATGCTGCATGACGACCCGATGCTGGTCGAGGACTATCTTGAAATGCATGCCGAGTATTATGTGGAACAGATCAAGGCCCTTGTGAAGTGCGGAATCGATTTCCTGTACATCGGCGACGATATTGCCTACAAAGCCGGAACCATGCTCTCTCCCGACACCATGCGCCGAATCTGGGTGCCGCGCATGAGGCGGATGATGGCCCCTGCGGCTGAAAGCGGAATCCCCATCCTCTTCCACAGTGACGGAAACATCATCGACATGATGCCGGACCTGCTGGACATGGGCATCGGCGGCCTGAATCCCATAGAGCCCTACGGCATGGACATCGCGGACGTCAAGAAGCGCTTCGGCGCCAATATCGCATTGTTCGGCAACCTCGACGTGGGCGCCGTCCTTGCCATGGGCACCCCGGATACCGTACGGACAGCGGCAAGGAACCTCATCGACACGGTCGGGAAGGACGGAGGCCTGGTCATGGCCAGCAGCCACAGCATCACGGCCGATGTCCATCCCGAAAACTATATCGCCATGATTGAAACCGCTCAGCAATACGGCAGGTACTGAGGATTCATGATTGTTGATTCTGCCGCGACAGGCCTGGTTTTATGCTATAATGTGCTTCCGGGTGCAGGAAACTCATAACCGAAATGTGGTAAACTGGAGAAAACAACATCAAGGGGGAGCAGTTTATGAAAATAGGCCTTATAGGATTGCCGTCGACAGGCAAAACCACGCTGTTCAACCTATTGACCAATACGGTCGGTTCATCTGAAACCGCCACGGGGAAAACAGAGCCGCATATCGCCATTGCCAAGATTCCCGACAAGAGGATAGACTTTCTTGCAAATCACTACAAACCGAAAAAAATCACCTATGCGGCCATCGAAGTGATAGATATCCGCGGCATCGAACCGGAAAGCGCCGCAAAGGAAAAAGGGGCTGTCCACTTTCTGGAGGCAGTCAGGCAGGTAGACGCGCTGATCCATGTGGTGAGGGTTTTCCGGAACGAGGGTATTGTCCATTCGGAAGGCTCCCTCGATCCGCTGCGCGACATAGACGCAGTCAATCTGGAATTGCTGTTCGCCGACCTGGCCGTTATCGAGAACCGGATCAAAAGAATAGACGCCTCAAAGAAGATGACCGCCGAACTCGAAGCGGAACGCGAAGTCCTTGTGAAATGCAGGAAATGCCTTGAAAGCGAAAAACTGATCCACAGCATGGATCTTGCGGATGATGAGAAACAGGTGCTCAAGACCTTTCAGTTCCTGACGGAACGGCCGCTTGTCCTTCTTCTGAATCTTGACGAAGACCAGTTCAGGGCGGGAAGTTATGACAAAAGAGAAGCATTGCACGCATACGCTGAAAAAAGAGGCATCCCGCTTCTTGAAATCTCTGTTCGGACAGAGTATGAGATAAACCAGCTGGAGGGCGAAGACAAGGCCATGTTCATGGAAGACCTGGGCATAGCGGAAACTGGCGTCAGCAGGCTTGCCACCCTGATATACGATTATCTCGGCCTCATTTCCTTCCTGACGGTCGGAACGGACGAAGTACGGGCATGGACCATCAACAAGGCGACAACTGCGAAAGCCGCGGGCGGCAAGATCCATTCGGACATCGAACGCGGGTTCATCAGGGCGGAGATCCACAAATTCGCCGATTTCGAACGCCTCGGCACCATCCACGCCATCAAGGAGAAGGGTCTTTTCAAAATCGAAGGGAAGGACCGTATCATAGAAGACGGGGACATCATCAATTTCAGATTCAACGTATAGGCAACCATTCAGGTTCAACGTATGGGAACCTATTCTGGTTCAACGTATGGGAACCTATTCTGGTTCAACGTATGGGAAACTCGAAAGGAAGATATTCATGTGTGCCAGTGAAAACTATCTTTGCAGAAAGACATCGGCGCCGATCCTCATTGATGGGGATTTTGAAAAGGATGTTTGGAAAAAAGCCGAAAAATCACCACGGTTCGTTGATGTGATCGGAGGAACGCCCGCATTGTACGATACCCATGCGGCCGTGCTCTGGGACGATGACTATCTGTATGTCGGGTTCAGCTGCGAGGAACCGTACCCCAGGGCCGCCATCACGGAACGCGACGGCCTGATTTGGTTTGAAAACGATTTCGAAGTGTTCATCGACGGGGGTGACACTTACTACGAACTGCAAATCAATGCGATCAACAACATTTACGAGGTATTCTACATTTGGCAGGATGCCTATCGTAAGGACCCCCTCTTCGCGAAGCAGCCTGAATTCGACGTGTTCAAAAATGATGCCCGCGTGTTCGGCGGCAACCACGATCGAACTGGTGAATACTTCTGGAAGGGTTCACACCCCCGCGGCAACCGCTGGGCTTTTCTGAACTGGGACTTTCCCGGCCTGAAAACCGCGGTCAGGATCAATGGAACACTCAATGACGATGACCATGCATCCAAAGGGTTGTCCATCGAGTTCGCATTCCCATGGAAGGGCATGAAATGGCTGGCCAATGGCAGGGAACTGCCGCCCAAGCCAGGGGATGTCTGGAGAATCTTCATGGGCAGATATGAAAAACTGCGCATGAACGGCAGGGAAGAATCCGTCGGATGGTCATGGGATAAAATCGGTACGGACGACAATCACTATCCCGAGCTGTTCACCAGGATTGAGTTCACGGATGCGGCACTGTGATGCCGTACTGCCACAGGGCGCTGTGATGCGGCATTGTGATGCCGTGCTGGCATTCGACGCGGTAATGCCGTGTTGGCATTCCACGCCGTAACGCAGCGCCGCAGCGTCCCGCACCGGCGGGTTCATTCGTATCCGGCCGGATTCTGGCGCTGCCAGCGCCATGAATCCTCGCACATGCGGTCGATGCCGAGTTCCGCCTTCCATCCGAGTTCCCTCCAGGCCTTTGCAGGATCTGCAAATGAGGCCGCGATATCACC
>CAZFWQ010000001.1:7201-17961 GCA_964522755.1 uncultured Oscillospiraceae bacterium
GATCGTGACAGAAAATGGACTGGAAGCCTGGCAGGCAATGGTTTTGCCGGATGCCTTTTCCATTGCCTTCAGCACATCTAGCACGCTGTATCCTATGCCCGTGCCGAGGTTGTACGCTTCCGCCCCCGTTGAGGACATCACCTTGTCCAACGCTTTCAGATGCCCTTTCGCAAGGTCCGTCACATGGATGTAATCCCGTACGCCTGTTCCGTCATGCGTGTCGTAATCATTGCCGTACACGGTCAGTTTTTCAAGTTTTCCAATGGCCACCTGCGTGACGTAGGGCATCAGGTTGTTCGGGATTCCGTTCGGATCCTCGCCGATGCGGCCGCTTTCATGCGCGCCAATCGGATTGAAGTATCGAAGAAGCGCGATGCTCCAGAACGGATCCGCAATGAACAGGTCCCCAAGAATTTCCTCAATCATCAGTTTCGTCCTGCCGTACGGATTTGTCGCGCTGAGGGGGTACTCTTCGCGCAGCGGAACGGTTTCGGCCATGCCGTACACTGTGGCCGAGGAACTGAACACGATGCGCCTTACCCCCGCCTTCGCCATCGATTCCAGCAGCAGGACCGTGCCCGTGATGTTGTTGTGATAGTACTTGAGCGGTGCGCGGACAGATTCGCCGACAGCCTTCAGCCCGGCAAAATGGATGACGGCATCGATGGGGTTTTCAGCGAATATCCGGTCCATGGCTGCTGCATCCAGCAGATCCGCCTTATAAAAGAGCGGGACGCGCCCGGCTATCTCCGCAGTTCTTTTCACTGCTTCCGGCTTGCTGTTCGACAAATTGTCCGCGATGATGACATCGTGCCCTGCCTTCAGCAGTTCCACGCAGGTATGGGAGCCGATGTACCCGGCTCCGCCGGTTACGAGAATTTTCATGGTTCCACCTTGCTTTCACCGTGATTGCGGTTGAAGTGGCATCTGTCGCGTCAAGGCCGGTTGCTGCAGTAATTCAGATATGAAAACCTGGCGGTCACCGCGGTTTTCAGCCTGTGATCTCCCTTGCCCCGTCTCCGACGTCAGAGACATAAAACGTCGTGTCGTAGCCGATGGCAGCGCGGTAGGCCGCGCCGACTTCGCGCTCGCAGGCTTCAAGGGCGTCATTGCGGACCAGTGCCACGGCACAGCCGCCGAAACCCGCGCCCGTCATGCGCGCGCCGATGACGCCATCCACTTTGCGGAAGGCATCCACCAGGGCGTCCAGTTCCTTGCCGGTCACTTCATACAAATCCCTCAATGAGTCGTGGGATTGGTCCATGAGCTGGCCGAACAGCACCAGGTCGCCGGACTTGAGCGCTTCAACCGACCGCAGGACCCGATCGTCCTCATAGACCACATGCGCCACGCGGTTCCGCACAACCGGGTCTGTTATGAGGTGGCCGAATTTTTCAAACGACTCCGCGCTTACGTCCCGCAGGCAAGTCGCTAAAGGCAAGGCCTGCTTCAGGATTTCAAGCCCTTGCTCGCATTCGCTTCGGCGTTCGTTGTACTTGCCATCGCCCAGGGATCTTTTCTTGTTGGTATTGGCGATGACGATGGAGACGCCCTCCATCACCAGTGGTACCCATTCATATCCGAGTGTAAGGCAGTCCAGGAAAATGGCATGATCCTTCTTCCCCATGGCGGAAGCAAACTGGTCCATGATGCCGCACATCACGCCGACGAAGTTGTGTTCAGCCTTCTGGGAAATGAGCGCCATCTTCACCGGATCCATCGGGACATCCGTTCCAGGGGAACCGAGTGAAACCAGCGCATAGGCAGTGGCGACTTCGATGGCGGCGGATGAGGAAAGCCCGCTGGCCAGGGGAACCTTGTCATCGTACATCAGGTCGCATCCGACAAGAGGGTATCCCGCCTTCTGGAGTTCGTCCGCGACGCCAAGCTGGTAGTTTCCCCATTTCAGGCTACGGCCCGCCTGCAGGTCATCCAGGCTTGCCTCCACCATCTTCCTGAGGTCCGTCGCGATGAGCCGGATGACGCGGTCCGTGCGGGGGCGTGCCAGGACAGTAGTCGCCAGCGTGAGGGCAGCCGGGAAAACGAATCCGCCGTTGTAGTCGGTGTGCTCCCCGATCAGGTTCACGCGGCCCGGTGAAGTGAAGAGGCGGATGCCTGAAGCATCTCCTCCGAAGTAACCCAGGAATTCAGATATCAGAGCGGTCTTGTTCATATGCTGCCTCCGTTTGTCCTGTGAATGCGCTGCGAAAATTTTCGAACCAGAGAGACCTGGAGCACATTCACAGGTCCGTCATGGTGTGTCCGGGCTGCATTGCCGCTTGCTCGCGACTCCACGGCACCTTGTCGTTCACCCAATCTTTTCCATGAATCGCGCATGCGCGGCGCGAAGCTCCACGGCCTTTTCCTCCGGAGCGGTGGGATTGCAGTGCGCCCATACCCCGGTTTCGCTGGCGGCATTGAATTTCTGCTTGTCTCCCGACCGCATCGGCGGGAAGAATTCGATGTGGAAATGGTATTCGTCATCAAAGGGACCGCTGTTCACGGGATTCTGGTGCATGCACATCATGTAGGGAAACGGCTTGTCGAAAAGGGAGTCCAGCATTCCGACGGTATCCCGCAGGGTGGTCGCCAGCGCGGTCTTTTCCCCGTCAGTCATCTGGGACAGGTTCAGAAAATGGCGTTTCGCGTAAATGTAGACGCCGTAGGGGTATTCGGTGAAGAAAGGCAGGACGACGGAGAAGTGCTCATTTTCAAATATGACCCGCACACCCTGTTCCTGCTCCTCGCGAATCATCCGGCAGAAGATGCATTCGCCGGTTGCCACATGATGTTCCTTCGCAGAGGCGATTTCCAGTTCTATTTTTTTCGGGATCCAGGGGTATCCGTAGATCTGGCCGTGGGGATGCGGCATGGTGACCCCGACCACTTCTCCCCGATTTTCAAAAATAAAGACATACTTGACGGATTCGTCCGTTGAAATGGCTTCGAACCTGTCTGTCCATAAATCAACCAGCTTGCGGATATGGGGTATTGGCAGTTCCGGCAGGGTGATGGTGTGTTTCGGAGAATAAAGAATTACCTCGCATTTTCCATAAGCCGGCGCGGTTCTGAAAAAATCGGTCGCAACCGGGTCGGGTTCCGGCGGATTCTGACTGAGCGCGGGAAAATCGTTGTCGTATTCCATTACCTCGTAGTCCGGCACTTTTCCGCCGGATGGGCAGAAAGGGCACCAGTCCTTGGGCATCTGCGGTCTTCCCTGCCTGTGCGAGGCAATCATTATCCAGTCTTTCGTGAGGGGGTGCCAACGGAGTTCAGCCATGTGCCCGCTCCTTCCTGATATCGTGAAAGGGTTTGCGCCTGCGGAGGATTGCAGTACCCTGACGCTGCCCATGCCTATACTATACCTTTGTATGGGTTGCCGAACAATGGTAGAATGTTATCACTTCTTGTGTTCATGTTGTTTCCGTCATTGCCTCCAAAGGCGGGGAACCCTGCCGAAAGGCCAGAGAAATGCTAGAAAAGCACTACATACTGCGAAAGGACAACACGGATCTCAACGTGTACCGGTGCGGGACGGAATCCTGCACGCCCGGCTTCGCTTGGGGTCCCGGCGTTCGTGACCACTTTCTTGTCCACGTCATCCGGGAAGGCCGCGGCACCTTCACCCTGGATGGGCGCACATGGCCTTTGGGCGCCGGGGACGGCTTCGTGCTCCCGCCGGACGTCCTTGCTTTCTGGCAGGCGGATGCCGCGGACCCATGGACCTATTCCTGGGTTGGCTTTCACGGCCTGCGCGCCGCGCCGGTGCTGGAAAAAGCGGGATTCAGCGCGGAAGCGCCGGTTTTCCGGCATGACCAGGATGAACGGCTGTTCCTGGCTCTGGGCGACCTCGTTGCGGCAGCCAGGAATGAAACCTCAGGCATGCTGACATCGCCCGGAGACCTGATGCTGACAGGTTTCCTGTACCTGTTCCTTTCGCGGCTGACGACCCTGTGCCGTTCATACATGCCCGCGCGCGGCACTGCATCCGATACGGACCGCCACGTGAAAAAAGCCATGGAGTACATGGCAAGGCATTATCCGGATGCGTTCAGGATCAGCGACATGGCCCGCGCACTGGGG
Source organism: uncultured Oscillospiraceae bacterium (assembly GCA_964522755.1). Taxonomy (GTDB): domain Bacteria; phylum Bacillota; class Clostridia; order DSM-8532; family DSM-8532; genus JAEWSN01. Next base: position 11,285 of record CAZFWQ010000001.1, read on the forward strand.
CTGGACAGGAGCTATCTGTCAACGCTCATCCACCGGCAGACGGGCAAGTCTCCGCAGGCTCACCTCATCGCGCTGCGAATGGAGCGGGCCGCGTACCTGATGCAGAATCCGCAGCTGTCCGTTGCCGACATCGCGCGCTCCGTCGGATATGACGATCCGGTGCAGTTCTCGAAAACATACCGAAGGGAATACGGCATGTCTCCGACGCAATACAGGAAAGGACTGCCGGAATGAACCGGCTTCAATATGCATGGGAGCAGCCATCCATCATGAAAATCACTTCCTTATTCAATCCGGAATTGTTATGGAAACCGGTGTTCTGCCACACAAAGTGTTCTGCCACACGAAGTGTACTGCCGCACAAAGTGTACTGCCACCCTTGACACGCGGACCGACACTTGAATACAATACATGCATCGGTTTGGAACACGGATGCGCGGGTAATATACAGTAGTGCATCCGAGTGAGGGTATTGCGACATGTCGTCAAGGGCTTGCGTTCAACTTGAAAAGTTGGAATGGTCAGGCAAGGTATACAATGAAAATACAGAATCTGAAGATTTCAAATCAAATAAGATTTACGCAGTTGATTGTTTTCATCTCCATCATAACCATGGGCATTTTCAGTTATTTTACAATCAACGGATTGATAAAAAAGAACGAAAAGCTTCGCAACCACCCGGTCGTAACACAAGGAGCATTGTCTTCCATCAAAGAAGATATCCTAAGCATTCGGTTGTTGATGGAAGAGATTATTTTGCTGGATGCAGAGACAGCAATGAAAACACATTTGGAAGCAATAAATGCATATGAAGCTGACGCTGTGAAGCAATTGGATACCCTGGCCTCGTCTTACCTCGGCCCAAAGAGTGATCTGGAAACTTTAAAGAATCAAATCATTGTTTTTCAAGCAATCAGAAATGAAACCCTCAGGCTTCAAAAAGTCGGCGAACTTGCTGCAGCAAAGCTGAGAGTCCTGGCCAGTGGTGTCGGAGGAGTTCAAACAAAGGAAATTGTCATAAGCATTGGAATCATGGAAGATTTTGCCGATAATAAAGCGTCGGAACTCTATCTGGATTCCAAGAAAATGGGGGACCAATCTTTACTACTAAGCATCATCCTATTTGTTGCAGTTTTGATTATAACAAGCATGATATTGTTCTTGCTTAAAAAGAATATCATGTTGCCGCTTGATGAACTCAGAAATGACATCAGCAATTTTGAACATGGCAAAATTGCTGATCGAAGTTTGAAGGTATCCAATAATGAGATAAGCATGCTATCGAATACCTTCCATTCAATGGCTGAAGAGAAAGAAAAGCGCACGGCTGAACTTATGATTGCCAATAAAGAACTCCTTTTTCAAAACGAAGAGAAAGAAAAGCGCGCAGATGAACTTGTTATTGTCAATAATGAACTCCTTTTTCAAAACGAAGAAAAAGTAAGGCGTACAGCAGAGCTGATTGCCGCCAAAACAGAGATTTCAACCCAGGCAGAGCTTTTATTGATGCAAAAGGCATATTATCTCGACAAACAACTTTACCAGGCCACTTTGTTGTCAATTGGAGACGCTGTTATTTCATGCGACGTAAAGAGCAATATCATATTCATCAACAAAATTGCGGAAACCTTGACGGGATGGAATCAGGAAGAAGCGATCGGACAGCCTGTTGAAAATGTATTTGGCATCGCCCATGAAGCAACACACGAAAAATGTGAAAGCATAGTAGCGCAGGTAATCATCAGGAAGGTGATCATCGAATTAGGATCTCATACGGTATTGATTAACAAGGATGGCAGTGAATTGCCAATAGAAGATAGCGCCGCCCCGATTTTCAATGAAAATGGTGAATTGGCCGGTGTGGTATTGGTATTCAGGGATGTTACGGAAAAGAGGGAATCCATAAGGGATATTGAATATTTGGGATATCATGATAAGCTTACCGGCCTGTATAACCGCAGATTCTACGAAGAAGAGATTACCAGATTGGATACAAGAAGGAATTTGCCTTTGACCATTATTATGGGAGATGCCAATGGATTGAAACTGATAAATGATTCATTCGGACATTCAACCGGAGATGTACTTCTTCAAAAAGCCGCAAGGGCCATCAAGAGCGGATGCCGCTCCGACGATATCGTTGCCAGACTTGGCGGCGATGAATTCATTGCAGTATTTCCAAATACGGACAAATCGGAAGCCAAGGTGATCATAAGCCGCATAAAGGATTATCTGCTGAATTATACGATCAATGATATTCCAATTACAATTGCATTCGGTCACGGAACCAAAGAATATATTGATCAGGATATCCAGGAAACATTCAAGCATGCTGAAGACGACATGTACAAGCAGAAGCTTTATGAAAGTTCAAGTGTCAGAAGCAGGACCGTGGATATCATCATGAATACGCTATATGAAAAGAACATGCGCGAGATGCTTCATTCCAAGAGGGTTGGTGAATCATGCGAAGCTCTTGCGGTAAAAATGCATTTCGATAATGGAGATACCAATAAAATCAGGTTGGCTGGGCTTATGCACGATATTGGAAAGATAGCCATCGACGAAGGGATTCTCAATAAAGCCGGTAAATTCACAAAAAAAGAATTCGACGAAATCAAGAGGCATTCGGGTATCGGCTACAGGATTTTAAGTTCGGTAAATGAATTTTCCGATATAGCGAATTTTGTTCTGGAACACCACGAAAGATGGGACGGCCAAGGTTACCCCAAGGGCTTGAAAGGGGACGAGATATCAATCCAGGGCAGGATGATCTGCATTGCAGATGCTTTCGATGCAATGACAAGCGAACGCACATATAAGGAAAGACTGAGTGTCATGGAAGCCATTGACGAAATACGAATGTGCGCGGGAATCCAATTTGATCCTGACATTACGGAAAACTTCATAGAGGTGGTCTTGGTACTGAGCGCCAACTCAACAAGCAGATAAAGGGTTGTTGACTGTTCATGTTTCCATCAGCTTGATATCCTCAGCTGGCCTGATTGCATCATTTTCTCCAGGCCAGTTCATTGCAAAGGTCCAGATATATTTTCACCGATTCGCCGGGTACATTCCATGGGATGTGGTTCCCGATGGACATCATGTATCCGCCTGTCAGGCGGGATGTTTCCAGCATGCTGTCCACCATGGCGCGGATTTCATCGGGATTGCCGCGCGAAAGAATCCGGTTGTCCCCCTCCCCTGTCAGGAAAAAATCCTTGTGTTTGCGGGCAATGGCCTTGTAGTCCGTATAGGGTTCACTGACCAGTCCGCGGGCGCCGCATGCGATCACGTCATCGACATATGCATCGGCGCAGCCATCCGTCATGAAAATGACTTCCTTGCCCGTTGCCCTGACAATGGACCAGTATTCCTCATATCTGGGGAATATGTATTTGTTCATCCATTTCGGTGAGCAGACAGGCCCCCGGGTCATCACGATGTCGTCGTGACACACGACGAAATTTACCGGCAGCCGGCTCATGGCCTTGAACACCCTTCGGTTGATTTCGGCAAAGCCGGCCATGACGGGCTCGAAGCGATCATCCATCGAGCAGGCCAGGAACTGTTCCCACCCGAAGGTCAGCAGTGGCCACATGAATGCCGTGTTGTAGAATCCGCAGGAAACATCGCTTTCTTTGGGTGCGCTGGTCCAATCGGCGGGATACTGCTTCCTCAGTTTCTGATAGATGACCTCTTCGCTGGAGAAATCCCAATTCTCCACAACGTGTTTCCAATTGCGCATATCCGCATGCGCAAGCGGATTAAAACCGAACACGTCCTCTTCCGTCCTGAAGTATTTTTCACCGTGTTCGAAGGTATCGGTTTCCCCGTCACCCCAGCGAACCGTATGTTTGTCCCTGTCGGCGGACATATGCTCCAGTTCAAGCCTCGGATGCCGTTTGGGCGTATCCTCTTCAGGCACGTCCAGACCAAGCTCCGGGTAAAGCTCCAGCATCTTCAGCCTGCAAAGCCTGGGATGGCGGTAATAATCGATGCCTGTCAGGTACGTCTCCGCGTTGGGGTCCGACCATGCTTCCCAATGCGGGATGCGCGCGCCTGACGGTCCCATGCCCATCATTGTCAGGTATCTTCTTCTTCCGTCCATGGAGGTCCTCCTTGCTTGCGGGGGCTCGGGCTGCAACCCAAACATTTTGATATCTCTTTGGCCGTATTGATGATCAAGTCCCCGTATTTCTCAACCATGCCAGCCGAATCGCATGTGATGGTAGACAAGGAGCAGCCTGCCGTTCCTACGAGCTTATCAGCATAATCAAATATCGGGGCGGCAAGACAAATAATCCCCTTGCAGAATTCTTCGTCATCCATGGCATATTCGTCGGAGCGGATTTTCTCGATTTCATGACGCAATTCACTGTTTTCAGTTAGCGTGTTTTTGGTATGCTTCTCAAAACTTGAACTTAAGTATTTGCTGATGTACTCCTCTTCCGAAAAGGCAAGAATCACCTTTCCCGGCGCCGTGCAATAAAGGTCATATGTTCCTCCGACAACGCCTGCAACTCTAACATTTTTAATACAGTCCAAGTGTTGGATGTACATGACCATATCATCTTTTCGTATGCCCAAATACGTACTTTCACCGGTTTGCTTCCATAAATCGTATATATGCGGTGTTGCCACCGTATTCAAAGAAAGTTTGTTTATCACTTGACTCGAAATTCGAAATGGCGCAAGCGATAATTTATATTTCCTGTCGACGGATTTGTCACAATAAACCCAACCCTCCTGTTCAAGGGAATTTAAAATCCTGAATACCATATTCTTGTTAAGCTTAAGCTTCCTGCTGATTTCAGAAACACCAATGGCATCCGTTTCATTCGACAACAGTTCGATCAACTTTACCGCATGCTCCACTGCCGGTGCAAAACTTGACAATTGAATACCTCCACTTTTCATTCTTCATGCAACAATCAGAGTAAGCATCGGGATTCATTTGCGCTTCTCTTAATGTGTTCCCGTCTGTTGCACTCATTTGAAGGTGAAAACCACCTTTTTCGAAATAACTGCTTATCAAGGCTTTTACAGTTTCAAAAGCCATTGCACTTCTCATATCCTTCTTACTGAAAAACAAATGGATGGGATTGCCGCATGCACATAAATCATTGGCTACATTTGATGCGGAATTCAACATGGTCGTCACCGTTTTGCCACAACAAAAATCGGAAGCGGAAATACCATAGGATATTCGTTCGCCATGTAATCTTCCATCCGGTGTTGCCGGATATCCATTTGAGTATACGTCGGCTAAAGGATGCTCCTAAAAACTTCAATATCGCTGGTATTTGTTCTTATGTTGTCTTTAAGCCTTTGAATTCTCTTGCTGTTCATTTATTTGCCTTCCTCCTTCTTGACACGTTCTATGAATTCCAATTTGCTTTCACGTGACAAATCGCAGAATCTTGCACTATATCCGCCTATCCGCACAATCAGATTCTCGTGCTCATGAGGATTGTCAAAGGCTTTTTGAAGTACGCTGCCATCCATGCAGTTTACTTGAAATTGTAATCCGCCTAATTCAAAATATGTCAATATCAAGTGTTTTATTTTGTCTCTGCCCTCTTTTGTGGATAAGCTGCTCTCGTCAAAACAAACGTCAATCGGTTGGCCCCCGCTAAAACGCTGTTGATTTATCTTTGATGCCGACATGATCATGCTTGTCGGTTCACTTGTCCTCACGTCATTCGTAGGCCCGGCGTTTTTGTTCAGCGGTTCGCCCTTTTTCCGTCCATCCACCGTGCCGTACAGGTTTTTTCCATACCAGACATTGGCATCAAGCGTATGCAGCGAAGGCAAATATTTCGTATTTTCAAAGCTCAAACTTTCACATGCATCTGCAAATATCTCACCGATTTCCATGCAAAAACGATCTGCTTTTTCATTATTCGTACCGTACTTTTCACACTCCCTGATATCTCTCACATATTCATCATAACCTTCAAAATTATTTTGGGTAACCTTGATTATGTCAGCAAGAGTATGTTTTTGCTTTTCAAAAACCAACGTATTGACCACATTCATTGCATTCCCAGTATTTATCATCCCCATTGCCTCTACTGTAACGTTCTTATATTTGGCGCCAATGGCGCGATCCATACCTCTTTCCATACACCCTTCGGTTATTGCCGACAGCAGGGGGTTTGGATTGTTGCAGGCAAAATTGATTGCGGTTTTCCTGTTATGGTCCAATGCTATTTTAAGCAATTCTTCTAAATACTTTTGATATTGCAATCGTATCTGACTGATGTTTTCGATTTTTTCCAAAGGCGGCGTCATGAGATTTACCGGCAATTCTCCGAAGAATGGTTTTCCGTTATTGATTGCCAATTCCAAAGGCAAATGCATATTGAACATGCAGCCCCACATGTCCGCTATTTCTTCCCCCGCCATCACAAGTCCCATGCAGCTGTTCACCGAAAAGCATGAAGCTTCCATTTCGCTGATCCCACGATTTTGCACAGCTTTCCTGCAGGGCAATTCTCCGTAGAATGTAGGTTGACCTATTTGAAACAACTTCAGATCAATTAATTGATCAATCATATCGTGCGGCGTGTTTGGGTTGAGCCTGGCCACAAAAATAGGTGACCTGAGACACATTTCCCTTTCGACATCGATGAGCATTTCGGATAGTTCATTCATCTGGTCATTCCCGGCCA
>CAZFWQ010000001.1:17971-28175 GCA_964522755.1 uncultured Oscillospiraceae bacterium
TAACTGTCCAACAGAATAAACAGATTTTTTAAACAATTCTTGATATTGTCCTTTGTTTCTCCGTTCTGCATTGATTTTTTGTAAAATGGGAATAAATACTGATCCAGCCTTCCCAAGGAAATGCTTGCCCAGCTGTTATCGGAAATAGGAATCAAGGAATGCATGATCCAAACCGCCTGCACCGCTTCAAAAAAATCGTCGGCAGGCTGCATCGGAACCTTCAAAAGAGCTCTGTGGATTTTCATCAACCTGCTTTCATCCTTCTTCTCCATGGCATTTGATGCCAGCGAGAATGCGAGGTCTGCAAATCTTTTTGTATAAATTGAAACGGCATGCAGACTTATCAGCATGGACTCAAGCATCGTGCGCTTCGCAGCGTTTTCCTCCGCATGCGTCAGTTCATTCTCAACTCGTTCAACATAGCTGACCAAACCGTGTTCCATTATTTGTTTATAGTCAATGCAAGTGTGCCCTGGACTGAACCCTGTTATTATTTGATAGTTATCCTTCAAGTCTTCTCTTGTCTTTGATTCCTGACAAGTAAATATCTCATCATATGCAAATTTTCCTGGATTTCGCGAATACCCGACAGGCTCTTCATCATATCCGTACAAACCTGCAATAACGTCATTTTCCTTGATTCTAATTGGCATGTTCTGAACCGTATACTTGAAAATCAAAGCCTCTCTGATCGGTGCGGGTTCATTTGCCAGCTCATCGTAAAACCTGTTTCGTATTTCTTCATACAGATGATAATGCATTGGCAACATCCTCTTCGTTTTATATTTATAACAATGTTATATAGTACTGATATTCTATATTGTCAGGAATTGATTGTCAAACTTACCCTTGCCACTACAATTTCTTATCGCCGGTGTTGCCATGGGATGCAATATGCAATACGATTGTTGCTGCGGGCTTCCTGCCGAATGATTCCGCACAATGGGTTTGGAGGTAATCATCAATGGAAAACAGGCTCTGGTACGATTCCCCGCCGAAAGAGTGGATGGAGGGGCTGCCGATTGGCAACGGTCGCCTGGCCGCGATGATTTGGGGCGATGAACAGACTGATCGGATCAGTCTCAACCACGAGTGGCTATGGAGGGGCGCACACCGGGACAGAACATGCGAACCTTCCGCCCATCACCTGCAGGAAGTCAGGGATGAACTGAAGAAGGGGGATTTCCTTCAGGCAACGCGGCTGGCCAACCAGTACTTCGGGGGGAACGGGGGCATATCGGGTATCCCCCATCGTGTGGATTCCTATCAGCCGGCCGGAGACCTTTCATTCACCCTGCATGACAACCCGGTTTTCCAAAGCCGGGAACTGAACCTTGATCAAGCCGTGGTCCTTACGGAACGGGCAACGGAAAAATGCAAGGTGAAAGCCACGTTCATTGCCCATCCCGGCGTCAGCCTCATACTCTGCCGGTGGAGGGCAACGGAAGGATGTTTCTCCGGAAGCATGCGATATAAGCGCCCTGCCGACCCCGATGCGGTGGAAAGCTGTACTTATGGCAAAAATGGCATCAGGTACCAATGCTCGTTTCAAGGGGGAATCTCCTTTGAAACAGGGATAGCCATAAAAACGGACGGCATCGTGACCGTTGATGGGGATGGTCTTCAGATCATCGGCGCACACGAATTGACAGCCGCCATCGACGTAGCGACCAGTGTCCTGGGCATCGAAAGCGAACTGGCTTCCCATCAGGTTCCGGACAGTTCATGGGATGCATTGCTGTCAAGCCATGCCGGGATATTCTCAGAGCTGCTCGGCCGCATGACGCTGAACCTGGAACTGCCTGACAACCCGCTTTCCACCGACCGGCGCATTGCCGGGGTGCGCGCGGGCCTGGAAGACGCGGCCCTGCCCCTGCTGTATTTCAATTTCGGACGATACCTGCTTGCCTCGGCTTCGCTCGGAGGCGAACTGCCGGCCAACCTCCAGGGAAAATGGAATGACCGCATCGACCCGCCCTGGGAATGCGACTATCACTTCGACATCAACATCCAGATGAACTACTGGATGGCCGAGGCTGCCAACATGCCCGAGTGCGCGGAAGCCCTGTTGCAGTACGTGGAGCGGTTCATCCCGCATGCGCGCCAGGCGGCGGAAGACCTGTACGGCTGCCGTGGCGTCTGGATCCCGATGACATCGGACGCCTGGGGCAGGGCGACTCCGGAAGCCAGCGGCTGGGCTGTCTGGATTGGCGCGGCCGCCTGGATGGCACAGCATTTCTGGCGGCATTACGAATACGGCGGAGATCTTGCCTTCCTGAAGGACAGGGCTTATCCGTTCTTCAGGGAAGTCGCGGAATTTTATGAGGATTATCTGGTTGAGGATGAACAGGGTATCCTGCAGATCATGCCCAGCCAGTCACCTGAAAACCGTTTTGACGGAACCGGCCATTGGCCGGTCAGCATTGGCATATCATCCGCCATGGATGTCCAGCTCGCTTTCGACGCGCTCGGTTACGCATGCAATGCGGCCGCGATATTAAGCACGGATGAATCGCCGGCTGCCCGCTGGAAGGATATGCAGCGGAGGCTTCTCCCCTTCCGGATCGGCAGCGATGGCAGGCTGCTTGAATGGGACATCGAACGCACGGAGGTCGAGCCTGGCCATCGGCACCCGTCCCATCTCTATGGGCTCCATCCATCGGAACTTTTCAATCCTGTCGACAGGCCGGAACAATATGAGGCTGCCATCCTGTCACTTGAGTCACGCCTGGCCCATGGCGGGGGCCATACGGGCTGGAGCCGGGCCTGGACAGCCTGCCTGTTCGCCCGCATCGGGCGTGGTGAAGAGGTGTGGAAGCACCTGTACGCCCTCTTGACGGATTTTGCGACGGTCAGCATGCTTGACCTGCATCCGCCGAGGATATTCCAGATTGACGGCAATCTGGGTGCAGTCGAGGCCATCATTCAAAGCCTCGTGCAAAACTGGGGCGGAAAAACACACCTGCTTCGCGCCTTGCCCTCGGCCTGGCCGGGTGGCCGCCTTTCTGGCGTCAAGGTTCCGGGCGGGCACACGCTGGATCTTTCGTGGCAGAACGGCAGATTGAACCGCATCGACGTTGTCATGGGATACGGCGGCAGGATTGTCCTCGCTGGGCTGGCAGACCGTTTTTCCATTCCGGATGAAGCCCTGGCATCCGATGGGGATATTTTCCGTTCCAATGGGGATGTCTGCCGTTCCGATCGGGATATTTGCATTTCCGATGAGGATATTTGCTATTCCGATGGGGATATTTGCCTGCACGGTGAAAAGGACCGCAAGTTCACATTGACGTTGCGTCAATAGTTCGCTTGACGGTCCTTAAACAATTTCCTTGGCGATCCTCAAACAATTTCCTTGGCGGTCCTTAACAATTCAACCTTGCGATCATCAGCTAATGTATCCTGCCGGCTCTTCAATACCCAGCGTCCGGATCACCCTCGCCCGGTCCGCAGAGTGCAGGCGTAGTGCCGTATCCAACGCCAAGGCGCTCACATCCCAAATCAAGGAACCGGTTTGCATCGGCAAGTGTGCGGATGCCGCCGGATGCCTTTACCTTGATTCTTCCCGCCGCGGCTTCCATCATGACCGTCACAGCCTCAGCTGTGGCGCCCCCTTGGTGGAACCCGGTGGACGTTTTCACGAAGTCAGCACCCGCTTCCACAGCGACCTCCGTTGCCATGCGGATTTGTTCCGCAGACAGGGTGCAGGTTTCCAGAATCACCTTCACCAGCACGCCTGCCGGCCTGGCCACATCGACCACGGCACGGATGTCCCTGAGCACTTCATCCCTCAAACCGGACCGGATGAAGCCGTAGTTGGCAACCATGTCGATTTCCCGCGTGCCGGCCCTGATGGATTCACCAGCCTCGAACGCCTTCATGGCAGGGGTGGTGCAGCCATGCGGGAACGCAAGGACGCAGGAAACTTCCGTTTCAGTCCCTTCGCACAGCTGTGCGGCAAGAACAACATCACATGGCCTTACGCAAACGGTCCTCACCTTGTGGGCAATCCCGAGCAGGATGGCTTCCTTCGCTTCATCGCGGCTCATTTCCGGTTTCAGGACGGCGTGATCGAGATATCTTGCCATGGGGAGCCTTGTTTTCATTTCATTCTCCTCCGTTGTCATTCCGACCAGAAGCCGGGTCAATCCGGCAAATTGTTCAAGACTGAGGCATTCAGCCCGCGTATTCTCCGGGATGGCCATTTTCCCAAGGACCTCCCGAAGCTTTTCTTTTCCTCCCACAATCCAGGGTGCGGCGCCAAGTGAATTCACAATGGTTTTCCTGCGCTGGGAGAATGAGGCCCTCACGACTTTCCTGAACAACCCCATGTCCACCCCGTCCAGTTCCGGCCGTACGGTTTTTCGAAGACGCACGACCGCAGAATCCACCTCCGGTTTTGGCACGAAACAGTTTTTCGAAACCGTGAAACAGAGCTTTGGTTCAGACAGGCAGCGGATAGCCACCGACAGGGCACTGTAGTCCTTTATGCCCGGAGGGGCCGACAGGCGCTGCGCCACTTCCTTCTGCACCATGAAAACGAGGGTGTTCCACGGAATGTCGGATTCCAGAAGATGCATGATGATGGGGGTCGTGATGTAATAAGGCAGATTGGATATCACCTTGAGAGGTCCCGGCCAAGCCTTCACAAAAGCGTGAAGGTCCGTTTTCAGGATGTCTCCAAGGATGATTTCCGTATTGTCGCAATCTGCCAGCACTTCCTCCAGCGCAGGAATCAGCCGTCGGTCGATTTCAACCGCCACTACCCTGCCTGCCGCCTTCGCAAGCTGCAGTGTCATCCCGCCGATACCCGCGCCGATTTCAAGCACCAGGTCCTGACGGGTCACTTCCCCTGCTTCCACAATTTTATCTATGATGTTGATGTCCGTCAAAAAATTCTGGCCCAGACTCTTCGTCAGCCGTATTCCATATTTCGCGACCATGGCGCCCGTATTTACGATTTCCAGCACTTTCCCTCCGAAACCGCAACAGGCAGGCGGACCCGCCGGATAACCCGGCGGTACGCCTGCCTGTTCCATCCCCGTCATTTCTTGCAGGGATTCACATTCTTTTTCCAACGCGTGTCATTCTGCTCATTCAGGATGTAGATGCGCACGCTTTTGCGTCCCCAATGTATTGCCTGTTCCGTCGAACCGAAGTACAAATCTATCAGTTTTCCCTTGATGGCGCTGCCGATATCCGCTGCGATGGCGAACCCGTAGTCCGGCGCCGCACCGGGTACTTCCACATAAACTTTTGTACCGAGCGGGATGATACGCGGGTCTACCGCAATGACTCCTTCGCGTGCGCGGATGCCGGACTTGGTAATGCCGAACCCCGGCTCTCCGGGGGATTTGCCGGTATCGTGCAGCGAAGCGGTATAGGCTGTCGCCTTCAGATCGAGTATTTTCGAATAGCGCACCAGTTCTCCACGGGAACTTTGAAAATTCTTGACGGTACCCAATGCGACAATCCTGTTGATGGGTTCTGAAAGGACATGTTCAGCCAGAAATGTTCTTGATACGGGTTTTCCATCTTCATATACAATTTGGAAAACGGATTCCAGACGGCCATCCACGCCAACCTGGGTAACTTTCGTTTCACCTTCGTTCAGTTTCTTGTCCTTTTGTTCCAACACATCATAAGGAATGGAATCATACTCGGATATGGATTCTTGCCTCACGCGGATTATCTTGACCGACATGCCCGCAGTGACCGGCGCTTCCAAGGGTGCTCCCACAAGTTTGTCCAGCGAACCGATTTTTACGCTGTAATCGTTCAGGACTTCGGCGAGATTATCCCGCCAGGATTGGATTTCCAGCTTCCTTCCGTCCACAGCCAGTGTCAATGGGACGGCACGACGGATTTCCAGCTGATTCACGACTTCTTTTTCCAATGGCGCATCCAGTTTCAAACTGGCATAATCTTGTGGACCAATTTTCACGTCCAACTGAGTCAATGCTTGCTGCACATCATTTCCCAATGTTTTGGCATCAATGGTACCGCTTTCATCAAGGATGACTATCTCCCGATTGGCGGTGGCGTAAGCCTGGGTTCCCGCGTATATGGCAATGACCGACAAGATGAACAGCAACAACATTTGTTTCAGTGGAAGGACGCGCCGGATGTGCTGCAGAAAAAACCTGCCCATCACTTGCTACCTCTCCATCAAATCATATTTACCGCGAATATGCGGCCGTTCATCTTCTGTAAAGCACCTGCCTTTCCCTACGTTCCTCAAGACGACCTCATTTTACGCCATCGTTTTTTGATCTGTCAAGCATTATTGTAATATTTTAGGATATTTATTATTTATTTCCCAATATTATTGGAATACTGTGGATGTAATTACCAATATACTCCAATTTTCATACTTTACATTGCAATTTTTTCTAATTGTTTCCAATAATTGACTGAATATACCATTTCCGATTGATGACATCATAGGAAAAGAGGACCTGCACATTGTTCAGCCCCTCCACTAAGGCAACGGTGCCGGTATCGGCGTCCGGTTTCAAGGCAACGTAGACTTGTGTCCTCACCAGCACTGCCAGATCGGACGACTCATTTCCGACGCGCTCAAAAAGAATGACCGGTTCAGGTGCAGGCGTTTCCTTGACCGGCTCGGTAATCGCATCACCAGGCTTGATCTCCCCTGTTTTGTCATCTCCCGTATTGTTATCGCCGGGTTTCGTGTCACCCGTTTTAACATCATTGGTTTTCACATCTCCGGTTTTAGCATCTCCGGTTTTGACTTCCGTACCCATGGCGGCATCAGTCGTGACCTCCGCGCCTATGGCTGCATCAGTCGCGATCTCCGCGCCTATGGCTGCATCTGTAGTGATCTCCGCACCTATGGCTGCTTCCGTCAAATGTGACGCCAACCCGGAACTCGTGTATGCTACTGCCTGAATGTTGGTTTCAATGTATTTCTGATATGTTTCCTGAGTCATGACCAGCTGCAGGAATTGATAATTCTGAGTAAAAAAAAGAAAAGAATCAGCGCTGCGTCCTTCACTCACCGCAGTCATCCAGCCGGCGAGCAATTCCTTCAGGATGGGGAGTGATGATGTCTTTAGCGCTTCCACGCTGAGGATGCTTTCGTCGAGCGTCCTCCTGAGGCTGACCTCCCTGTCTGTTGCGGCACGAATCTGGCGCTGAAGCGAATTGTCTTGCTCATTGAGCGTGGCCTTGTCCTTTTCCAGCGTCGCGACGGCCTGTTCAAGCTCCGCAATATTGGCCTCCATGTCCTTGTTCTGCCCACGAAGCCAGTCCTGCTGGGCTTTGTCACTCACCTGCTGCTTGAGCAGGTTGTCCTTGTCCCAGATCAGATAATTCATCATCAGGAAAACCGAAAGGAAAAGGACAGATATGATCACCACGATGAGTCGTTTCATTGTATTACCCCCAGGCGAATTTTGGCTTGGCGTCTGTTGACACGGCGCACGGACTTGAGCGAAGCGGGGTCTGTGCGCCGTGTTTACAGACGCCTGCCGAAAACGCCGTCCCCAGGTGAATTTTGGCTTGGCGTCTGTTGACACGCAACGCCGTTCCCAGGTGATGGAAACTCAGTTCGGAAGTCCGAACAGCCTGGCTGCGTTGACGGCCGTGATGCGCTCCAGCTGTGCAAAAGTCGTTCCCCGTATCGCGGCTAACCGTTCCAGAATATGCACCATCAGGCCCGACCAGTTGCGCTGGCCGCGGAAGGGCTCAGGTGCCATGTACGGGCAGTCGGTTTCCACCAGCAGGCGCTCGTCCGGAATATGTGCGGCAATGTCAAGCAGACGGCTTGCGTTCCTGAATGTGACCGACCCGCCGATTCCGATGTGAAAACCCATCGAAAGCGCCTCATCGGCCATCTCCAGGCTGCCCGACCAGCAATGGAACACGCCGCCGACTTCCCATGCCTTTTCAGACCGGACAATGTCCATCACATCGCGGTGGGACTCCCGATCGTGCAGGATGACCGGCTTTCGGACGGACCTGGCCAGTTCGATATGCCGCCTGAACACCTCCTGCTGAACCGGGCGCGGAGAAAAATCGTAATGATAATCCAATCCTATCTCTCCCACTGCGACCACTTTCGGATGTGAACACAAAGTTTTCAACCGTTCCATATCGCCTTCCACATATTTCGAGGCATCGTGCGGATGAAACCCGACTGCGGCGAACAGGCCCGGATAGGCTTCCGCCAAGGCGATGGCCGCAAGTGAACTCCCGATGTCGCAGCCCGGATTGACGATATGGGTGACACCGGATTCAAAAGCGTTACGAATGACCGCATCACGGTCTGAATCAAAGCGTTCATTGTCGTAATGCGCGTGGGAGTCTATCATGACAAGCCTCCAGGTGATTGAATGCTTAGAGCCGCTCGCAAGACAACACGGACGAGTTTGGTCTGTGTTGGAAGGCGTTGCGGCTCTTGGCATCCAACACCGCCATCAGGTGATTGAATGCTTAGAGCCGCTCGCAAGACAACACGGACGAGTTTGGTGTGTTGGAAGGCGTTGCGGCTCTTGGCATCCAACACCGCCATAAGGTGATTGAATGCTCAGCTGATGCGGGTTCCGGCCGGCATGTCGCCATCGAGCGTGACAAGGACAAGCTTGCCTGCTGCGGGGTCCGACGCGGCAAGAATCATGCCCTGCGACTCGATGCCCCTCAGCCTGGCCGGCTTCAGGTTGGCCACGAGCACCAGTGCCCTTCCGATCAGGCTTTCCGGGGTATAATGCTTCGCGATGCCGGAGACGACGGTTCGTCCGTCCATCCCGTCATCAAGGGTCAGCTTGAGCAGCTTGTCGGCTTTTTCGACGCGTTCCGCCGTGAGGACGCGCACGACGCGGAGTTCAACCTTTGAAAAATCTTCAATTCCAATTTGCGCAATTCCTTCGATCCGCTCTGAAATTGTTTCAGGTGATGAAATTTTCTCTGCTGCTCCCTTCTGGTTCTTGCCAACACTTGCATTCGGTTCCGTTACAATATTCTTTGCCGGTCCGTCATCCTTCACATCGGCTGTGGATGAAATGGCCGCCGCGGCTAACGATTCCAGCTCCAGTTTCATGTCGATGCGGGGAAAAATGGGATCACTTGCCATTATGCCGGCGGCCCAAGGCTGAAGAGAGAAAACTTTTGCCGACTCCCAAGTTGTCTTGCTGGAGGGAATGTGAAATATATTCCATATTTTAGACGGTGTTTCAGGCATGAACGGCTCTATCAGGATAGAGATGATGCGGATGCTTTCGGCCAGGTGATGCATGACGGAGGCCAGGCGGCTCCTTTTCGATTCATCTTTCGCCAAAACCCACGGAACGGTTTCATCGATGTATTTATTCGTGCGTGAAACCGCCTTCCAGATTTCCGCCAGCGCCGTTGAGAACTGTAGTTTGTCCAGACTCTTCTCCATATTTCCAGGCAAGGCCAGCAGCTGGACGCGCAGTTCTTCATCAAATTCACCCGGTTCGAGGATATCCGGAAGGGTTCCACCGAAATACTTCCCAATCATGGCGGATGTCCTGCTGACGAGATTTCCGAGATCGTTCGCCAGATCAGCATTGATGCGCTGGATGAGGGCTTCGTTGGAGAACACGCTGTCAGCACCGAACGGCACTTCGCGCAGCAGGAAATAGCGGATTGCGTCCAAGCCGTATTTGTCAATGAGCACGACAGGATCAACCACGTTCCCTTTTGACTTGGACATCTTTCCGCCGTCAAGCACAAGCCATCCATGCCCGTATACCTGCCTCGGCAGCGGCAAATCCAGCGCCATGAGCATGGCGGGCCAGATGAGGGCATGGAAGCGGACGATCTCCTTTGCCATCAGGTGCACGTCGGCCGGCCAGTATTTCCGGAAAGCGGAATCGTCTCCCGACAGGTAGCCCAGGGCAGTAATGTAGTTTGACAATGCGTCTACCCAGACATAGACCACGTGACTGTCGTCAAACGTCACCGGAATGCCCCATTTGAAGGAAGTGCGCGACACGCAGAGATCTTCGAGTCCCGGACGCAGGAAATTGTTGAGCATTTCATTTCGGCGGAAAGACGGCTGAAGGAATTCATTGTCGTTCTCAAACAGGGCGACGAGGCGATCCTGAGCTTCGATCATGTCGGCGGCGGGTTGGCGGCAAGGGGCGAGCCGCTGAAGGGGTTCGCGATCGCGGGGGAGGACGGGAAGTTCGTGAACGCGCGGGCGGACATAGAGGGCGAC
>CAZFWQ010000001.1:28185-28700 GCA_964522755.1 uncultured Oscillospiraceae bacterium
GGCGACGAGGCGATCCTGATACTTCGAGAGCCGGAAAAAATAGCTTTCTTCCCGGGTCCGTTCGACATGGCGCCCGCAGTCCGGGCAATTGCCGTCCTTCAGCTGCGTCCCGGTCCAGAAGGATTCGCATGGGATGCAGTACCAGCCCTCATATTCACCTTTATAGATATCTCCCTGGTCGTACAGTTTCTTGAAAATCTGCTGAACGGAATCGACATGCCCCGGATCCGTGGTTCTGATGAACCGGTCGTTCGTTATCTTCATGAGCGACCAGAGGCTCTTGAAATTTTCGGCAATCACGTCGACGTATTGTTTTGGCGTGACCCCGTTCTCTGCGGCAACCCGCTCGATTTTCTGGCCATGCTCGTCCGTCCCCGTGAGGAACATGACATCGTATCCCTGAAGCCGCTTGTAGCGCGCCATGGTGTCTGCCGCCACGGTTGTGTACGAATGCCCGATATGGAGTTTCCCACTCGGATAGTAAATGGGTGTCGTGATGTAGTATGTCTTCCCGT
>CAZFWQ010000001.1:28710-57497 GCA_964522755.1 uncultured Oscillospiraceae bacterium
GCCTGATGTGTGAAGCCGTTCCGGACGCGAAAAACCAGAATCGCCCATACACGTCCGAATCATGGATTCCTGCATTATATCACAACGGCAAATGTCAACATCATCAGGAAGCGGATTCGGGAAGCGGGTTCGGAAATCTGGTTCGGAAAGCAGATTCAGGAAGCGGATTCATGAAGCGGATTCATGAAGCAGATTCATGAAGCGAATTCATGAAGCGGGTTAGGAAAGCAGTCCTGCAAATCCACGGTCAGGTGCCCCAGATCGGGATGTCGAGTGCCTGCATAAGACCCCGCATGTATCCCACGCAGTAAGCCAGAATGGCATGATTTCCCCGGGCACTCGCCATCAGGGGGTAGTGGTCGGGAATGAAAGAGCCCTCATAGCCGCACCGGTGGTAGATGCGCAATGCCCTGGCCATGTCGACGTCCCCTTCGTCGATAAGCACTTCCGTGAACCTGGGCAGCTCGCCGCAGACATTGCGCAGGTGCACGTAGGCTATCCGCTTTTGAGAAGCGAAATGCTCAATGGCCTGGTAGACATCCACGCCCGGCATCTCCGTGAAGGTTCCCTGGCAAAATTCTATACCGCAGGATTTGCTCGGAAACAATTTGAAGAGCCTGTCATAAGCCTCGGGATTGACAAGCCACCGCCCGGCTTTGCGCATGACGGGATTCGGGGGATCCTCGGGATGTCCGGCGATACAGACGCCGGCTTCCTCCGCAACGGGCAGCACGCGTTCCATGAACCAGCACAGCCTTTCAAAAACTTCCTCCCGTGAAACCACGCCGATGTCGCCCGCCGGGGCATGCGGGTCCACCACCGTGTTCCATACGGTTCCCAGCGGGATGGCGGATTGTTCCGGAGGAAACAGAACCTCGTCATATGCGGTCGCCTGCGCGCCGCCGCGGGCCAGGCGGGCGCTGCCCATGCCGATGACGCCGCCTAGCGAAAAATTGTACCCCATGGTCGGAATCCCGGCCTTTCCCAAAGCAGTGACAGACCTCCTGATGTTTTCCATCTGGGTTTCCCGCCCTTCGGCTCCCAGAAGCACCTTGTCCCAGTGGGAGGGTATGAAATTCTCCACGCCGTCCACCTGAAGGCCGTTTTCGTTGAAGTGCCTCACCAGTCGTATCAGTCCGTCCTCATCCCAGTATCCGTATCGCGCGGAAGGGATGAGATCTTCATGGGGCATGAAGACAATCACATGGGTGACGCCCGCCTGCACGAGGAACTGCAGGTAATCCCTGTCATGGATTTCCGAGGCCTGTCTCAAACCTACTGCGATTTTCATGCGATGCGTTCCTTCCCTGTTCAGGCTTTTCGTGTGACCATCCTGCGGGTATCCAGCCTTCGGATACTCAACGCTCAGATATTCAACGTTCAGATACTCAACGCTCAGATGCTCAACGCTCAGATGCTCAACATTCTGATACTCAACGTTCAGATAATCAATGCTCAGACACTCAACATTCAGATACTCAACGTTCAGATACTCAACATTCAGATACTCAACGTTCAGACACTCAACATTCTGATACTCAACGTTCAGATTTCCATGGTATCGCATTCTCTTGCAAAAAGGAACATGCGTTTTTTGATGTGCGTTTTAGGGATTCAGCTGGATTCACATATTCCGGATTCACATATTCTGATGCTTTCCCGTTCTTGTCATGATAAAATCGAGGACAGGCGCGTCATGATGGATTCACACGCCAGCAAAGACATTGTCGCAAACCAATGAAGACTCATGATGGATTCATACGCCAGCAATGACTTCGCAGGAAACCATGAAAGACCTATCGCAAGACAGGAGGCTACGGCATGCAGTTTGTCGGCATCGGCCAGGACAGCCATCGTTTTGAACCGGATACGTCGGATAAACCCTTGATGCTTGGCGGCATCGTCATCCCGGGATGCCCGGGCCTCATGGGAAACAGCGACGCGGATGCGGTGCTGCACGCGGTCGTGAATGCTGTCTCCGGAGTCAGCGCGGTGAATATATTGGGCGCCATATCAGATAAAATGTGCATGGAACAGGGAATCAGAGACTCCGCAGCCTTTTTGGCAGAAGCGCTGAAATACCTTCATCCGATGAAGCCCGTGCATTTGTCCGTCTCTCTTGAATGCATGCGTCCCAGGCTTTCAGAACATATTCCGGAAATGAGAACCAGTCTGGCAGGGCTGCTCGGGCTTCCACCCGGACATGTAGGCATCACGGCAACGAGTGGCGAAGGGCTATCCGCCTTCGGCCGGGGAGAAGGGATTTTCTGCACCGTTGCCCTGACAGTCACTGACAGCCTGTGACAGCCTGTGACAGTCACCGATAGTCACCAACAGCCTGTGACAACCTATTGATAATGCTTTCAGAGAAGCATCGCTCATTTTTTCCTGTGCGTGTCTTCGCGAAGCTGCTCCATCAATCTGTAACCGAGTACCATCAGGCTGTCGCTGAGATGCACATTCTCCACCACGACACCCTTCCCCAGCTTCAGGTCTGTCGGGGAAAAATTCCAGATGCCTTTGATCCCTGCAGCCACGACCCTTGACGTGACCTCCGGCAGCGTGCGGTTTGGCACGGTCAGCATGGCGATGTCGATGTGTGTCTGTTTCGCGAATGATTCCATCGTGTCGATATGGTGAACCGGGATGTTGTTGATAAAAGTGCCGACTTTCTCAGGATCCACATCGAAAATGACGGCGATGTCGAATCCGCGCCTTTGAAAATTCTCATATTTTGCCAGTGCGTTCCCCATGTTTCCCGCACCGAAGATTGCACATGAAAACCGGCGATCCACGCCAAGGATGCGCCCGATTTCCTCATAGAGCGACTGGACGTTGTAACCATACCCCTGTTGTCCGAAACCGCCGAAACAGTTCAGATCCTGTCGGATTTGCGAAGCGGTGATGCCCATGCGCTCACTGAGCTCCCTCGATGAGATGCGCCGGATTTCAAGACGGATCAAATCATACAGGTATCGGAAATATCTTGGCAACCGACGGATGACCGCCACGGATACCTTCTTTTCTCCTGTCATGCCAAACTCCCTCCGGAAACATATCCTTTTGAATGGGTCCTGACTTGAAGTCTGTTCGCCGCACAATCTCCGCCCTTTTGGACAAGATCGGCACGAAAGCCTGTTTTTGTCGTGTTATCAATATTGGGATTGTATCATTTTGTGATTTTTTTGTCAATTATGCAAACTTAGAGACATTATGCAAGCTTTAGGCACTAAGCAAACTTGAGATACAAAGCAAACTCGAGATGTTAAGTAAATTTGAGACGCCAAATAAACTTGAGACACTAAGCGAACTTGAGACGCCAAGCAAACTCGAGACACGATATGACATGTCTTGAATGATATGGCCATTTGATGTTTTTCTGCCATCATACCGATTACTACGCCTTCCGAGTATTATTTATATTAGCGCTGATTTCCTTATCTGGAGCACGTTTCAAAGATTTATCCACAGAAATTCCAGTTCAAAAAATAGTCAACATTACGTCATATTGTCTTTGTGTAAATAAGTCATAACGTCCTGTTTGCCTTACATTAGTTTACACGATGTATGTCTGCTCGAAACATGCTGTTGCTTTACCCGTGGTTGCTTTTTGCTTTACTAGTACTCCTCGTTTTGCTATCATCAAGTTGCAAGATGAATGGACACATCACTACCGTGGGGAAAGCATGATGAATGACCGTGGCATCCGTCCGGCTGGTTCGGCCGGACGTCTTAGGACATCCCTTTTCATCCTTTTCTGGCTTGCTTTCTGCCTGTCGGGCGCGCACCCTTCCAATCGCATCGTATGGTTTTTTCAAAGCCTGACTCCAGTATGCGGCGTCCTGATTTTATTCGCCGTCCGAAGACGTTTTCTTCCGTCCGTGCCCACGAGCTGCATCCTGTTCATCCAAGGGCTCCTGCTGTTGACAGGAGCTCATTTCAGCTATGAAAAAATCCCGTTTTTCCGCCTGACCCTGCCGGACGGAACAGAACGGGGTTTCGTTGACTGGTTTGTTCATTTTATTGACGGATTTGTGTTTGTCCTCCTGATCAGGGATGTATTTTCCGTCTCCTCCGTCATCCGGTCAAAATGGCTGTTCCGATGGACTGCCGTTTTAATGTCCCTCGGCCTGGCGGCGTTGTGGGAACTGACAGAGTGGGTTGCCGGCATGGTTAGCGGTGACTTCTTCGCCATGATGGACGGGCTTGCCGTGGACAGCTATGTCGATATGGCCATGACGCTTGCGGGTTCCCTCGTCTTGATGCCCTGGCTCAAGACGGCTTCATCCGATGGAAAATGATTGCCCTTTCTCATGACTTTTCATCCGATGGAAAATGATTACCCTGGCTCAAGACCGCTTCATCCGATGGAAAATGAACGGCAGTTCATCAGGCTTTATCTTTCTGAAAAGACGTCAATGTTTCGTGAACCCGCCGCACCTGCATCAGAAAGGCTTCGAGGCGCGATTCGACCAGCTGGGGGAAAACGTTCCCATCCGTTTCAATGGACAGGAACGGCAGGGCCGGATGTATTTCCATGACCCGGCGCACCAGGTCGCGATTCCTTGCTGCAACCATTTTCTGTTTTTCCAGCTTTTTCACGAGAACGGCTTCCGAGATGCGCGCGGGCATGCATCCGAATGGGCCTATGGCCAGCACGCCGTCGACGGATTCCACCAATTCCGTCAGCGCCGCGCCGATGGTGAGGATGGTTTCGCCGGTCAGCCGCGGGGAGACGAGGTCTGAAGCCGCCTGCACCATCCGGTCGACATGCGTGTCGTGGGGATGGAAAAGGCCGGTTTCCCCGAATATGTTCTGGATGGCTGTTTCAAAGGGATCCTTCACCCAGCCGGACACCTTGTTGCGCAAGCGGTCCATCGGCGCGGATTTGGCCACGAGCCTCTTCTGCACGATGTAATCGCAGTAGCGGATCCACTCCGCCACGGGGGCGGTCCTCACGAAGATGCCATCCCTGCTGAGGCGTTCCACAAGATGCTGACGTGAAAACCCATCGCGTCGCACGTAAATCTCTCCGATGAGCGCCACTTTGGGAATGTCCTTCAACTCGCGCTTCCGCTCGATAACGGCCAGTGACCTGGCGGCAGCCTGGAGCACGCCGCGAAGCTTTGGCCATGCATCGGTCTCCATGCTGCGTTCAATCCGTCCCAGCTGTGCTTCGAATACAGCCTCCGCGGCCGGCGGATCGGCTGCAATCGCCATGATCGCGCTGCGCATGTCATCCATCACGTCGGATATGACCACCGCATGCCAGGCCCGAAGGGCGAACTTCGTCCCGAAGCCGGCATAGCCATTTTCGGCTGTCAGCGAGATCGTGGTCACATTCCGGAGACCCAGTTTTGCCGCCACTTCCCGCATCATCACATTGTATTGGCCAAAACGGCACGGACCGGAGGTTTCAGGCATGAAGTCGACGAGGATGCCTTTTCCGTCCCATTGTTCGCGGATGTACCGCAGCATGCTCCCCACCGTCAGGACCAGCGGGAGACATTCCTTGCAGGAGACCTCGCCCCTTCCAAGGGCAAGTTCCGCTTCGGCGGGAGCCGGAAGCGCGACGGCCTGCACGCCGACATGGCGCAGGGAAGCCGCCAGCAGGCGCCCACCGAATTCACCCATGGACGGCACAAGCACCGTCACATGCGGATCCGTCAGGGAAAAGGCGTTTCCATCGGCATCCACCGCCCTTACGCCTGCCGGGCCGCAATCCACCTGGGCGTGCCGGGGACGGAGGGGATCAGGCACCTCTTTCGCCTCCGAACCGGCATGCATGACCCGGTACCGGCGAACAACATCAAGGAATGCTTCAATGCGGGTATCAATTCCGGCATCCGCGGTATGCGCATCCAGTTCAAGTGTCAGGGAAGGCTTTGCGCCCATGATCGTGCGGTAATAATTGATGAGGAAGGAATCCGGCCCGCAGCTGAAATTCGTGACATAGGTGCCGAACATCTGCGGGGAGCGGGCTGTGAAACGGGCAGCCTGCAGTATGGAACGGCCTGATGCCCAGTACATGTTTTCCTGATCAGGTTCGAAGGACAGGGGAAGGAAATCCTGGGGAATGACGAGAATGCCCCTGGAAGCGAGTTTTCGGGGAATGCCCATGTTTCCGAGGGAAGACATGGCGTTGTAGGTGCGGCCCGTCAGGATGACGGCGAACTTGTCCGGTTCCTCCGCCAGCTTTTGCAGAGCCTGCCTTCCCGCCTCCCTGCATGCCGCATGGAAGCCTTCCTGCGCGCGGCAGGCGGACCTGAAGGCTGCGGAAGCCTCTTCGCGCATGACGCCTAATTCTTTCGCCATGTCGGTAAAAGCCAGTTCCGCGGCCAGATAGCCTTCCGTCATGTCCAGGACGGGGCTCAGGACTTTTTTCCCCGACAGTTCCGGGAAGGCCGCCTTCATGGTGTAGGGTTCAGCCTGCACAAAGGGGCAGGCAACACTTACCTCGCCGGGAAGACCGGCCGGCAATGCTTTCACATGAGGCAGGAAAATGATGTCGGGATTCTTTGCGAGCAGGGAAGCCATGGATCCATGCGCCTGTTCGACGGGATGACAGAATGCGGCCCCCCTGCGATCGCATCCGTCAGCCGCTATTTCCTCCGGCAGGACAACGAGCAGGCCAAGACGGGAGAAGAATCCATGATAGAGCGGAAACAGCGAATGAAGCATCAGGGAGCGGTTCATGCCGATTGTGCCCCTGCCGGCCGGTGAGAGAGGCACGCTGACCGGTGAGGTTGGCCTGCTGCCCGGCAAGGTTGGCCTGCTGACCGGTGAGGTTTGCCCGCTGCCCGATAAGGTTGGCCTGCTGCCCGGCAAGGGAGGCATGCTGACCGGCATAACGGGCAGGTCTGTCTCCAGAGAAATCGGGTTG
This sequence comes from uncultured Oscillospiraceae bacterium, assembly GCA_964522755.1. Classification (GTDB taxonomy): domain Bacteria; phylum Bacillota; class Clostridia; order DSM-8532; family DSM-8532; genus JAEWSN01. The sequence goes on from CAZFWQ010000001.1 coordinate 35,594, forward strand.
GCAGGCGAGGCAGGCAGGTCGGACGTCAAGGAATTCCGGTTGGTCTGGATTTCAGAAACCGTGCCTTCATCAAGCCATTCCGTTCCATAAGTGGAAAACAGCATTTTTTCCCGCATGGCGACCAGGTCCAGGGAAGCCGCATCCGGCTCCCCCGCGCCGGTCAGCACGTTTTCATACTTGCTGCAGGCACCGCCGAATGGAAATATCCTCTCTCCGATATTGATGCGCCGGATGACGCACTTTCTGTCGCAGCGCTCCCGGCCTCCCCGGCATACGAAGGATTCCCCCTGGGTGAGTTCCCGTGATGCCAGCGTGTCCAGATTGAAAACGCCTTCCTGCAGAAGTCCCGATGACATCTGGGCGTCAACTTCCAGCGCGACCCCGTACGCACCCATCATGCCCGGTTCAGGTGGCACGACGATGTCTTTTCCCGTGAGGGCGGCCATCGCGGCGGGAACGGCGCGGTTGTAGCAGACGCCGCCCTGCATGAGGATTTTCCTGCCTGTTGCCCTGTTTCCCTTCACCCGGTTGAGGTAATTCATGCAGATGGAATATACAAGCCCTGCCGCGATGTCTTCACGGCCCAACCCGCTTTGGATGGCCGTCTTGATGTCGCTGCCGATGAATGCGGCGCACTGGTCGTTGAAATTCAGAGGCAGGCTCCCGGACAATGCCGCATCGCCGATTTCCTCCGTCTTCAGATGAAGGGCTTCATGGGCGGATTCCTCAAGGAACGATCCGGTTCCTGCCGAGCAGGCTTCGTTCATGGCGTAGTCGGATGGCACGCCGTTGGTCAGGAAGGTATATTTGGCGTCCTGTCCGCCGATTTCAAAGAGGGTATCGACTTCCGGGTCGAAATAAGCCGCGGCGCGCGCATGCGCGATGATTTCATTGATGATGGCGGGCGTGAGCGCATGAAGTCCCGCAATGCGCCTTCCCGAACCGGTTACGCCCAGTCCGGAGAAGAGGACGGCGGGCTGCGCAAGCATCTGTCTGCTGAGTTCTGCGTGACAGGCACGCGAAGCAGCCACCGGGTCTCCGTTCGTCCTCAGGTAGCATCCTGCCAGGATGGCCTTGTCCAAACGCCTGACCACCACGGCCTTGGTGGTCGTGGAGCCGACATCGAGGCCTATGACGCAGACGTCGCCGGCCAGGGCCGATTTCCGGGGCTGTTCCATGAATGTGACCCTGTGCATGCTTTCGGAAAGGGGCCGCAGCATCTGGAAGGGCGTGGCTGTCTGGGAAAACAGGTCGTCCGGGCCGGGAACCGGAGGCGTTTCATGTTCCAGCGCCCACAGGGCGGCACCCAGCGCCTCGAATATGCGGCCGGTTTCCGGCACGTCGATCTGACGCCCGCCTGCCCGCAGGAAGGTGGTCATCACCTTGTTGGCCGCACTGCCTCCAACAAGCAGGACCGGCCCGTCCTCAACGGTTTTCAGCAATTCCTCGATTTTGACGGCCATCATCTCGCAGAGCCCGGCTACAACCTGCCCCTTGTCCGCGCCTTTGTTCAGGGCATGGGTACAGTCGCTTTTGCAGAACACGCTGCAGCGGCCGGCCACGCGGTACGGTTTTTGCAGTGTTGCCAGATGCAGGGCCCCGTCGACTGTAAGGTTCATCCGCTTCAGCTGCTGCAGAAAAAACTCCCCGGTTCCCGACGCGCACTTGTTGCCCGTCTTCACGTCCACGACACGCCCGCCGGCGTCCATCCGGTACAGCATGAACGTTTCCCCGCCGGCGCTGACGACGGTGCCGGATCTGTCGGACTTGCCGGAAAGATGGTGCCTGTATGCCCATTCGACTGCTTCCGGCTCCGGGATGGACCGCAGCGAGACCAGATGGCGAAAGCGCCTGCCCGTCGCGGCCATGCGTCCTTCCGCCGGCAAATCGCCGTTCATGAAAAGAGTGCGGAGCACATGCCGTGGATTTCCCTCATGGGAAACGGCACCGGATTGCTTCAGGACAACCTGTCCCTCCTCTGTCCGTTCAACGGCTGCCCATGTTATGGTGGATGCCCCTATGCAAATGCCGGATGCTTTCAGGCTGCGTTGCTCGTGCACTATTCAGCTCCTTTTCCTCATGACTTCCGCATGCGCGGCCGCGCCGGAAGGCGTCGGCAACAATGTCGGACCCGGCGCCCACCATCGGCTTCAGCTATCATTATCGGCTTCAGCTATCATTATCGGCTTCAGCTATCACAATCGGCTTCAACTGTCACTATCGGCTTCAATGCCCAAATTCGGGCTTCAACTCCTATATGCGGGCTGCCACGCCTTCTTCTTTCAGGTATCGCTTCAGGTCTCGGATTTCCATCTCGCCGAAATGGAACAGGCTTGCAGCAAGTACGGCATCCGCATGCCCGTCGACCAGCGCGTCCCGGAAATGGGCAAATGTGCCGGCGCCTCCCGACGCGATGACGGGAATGCCCACGGCCTCAGCGACGCAGCGCGTCAAGGCGATGTCGTACCCCGCCTTTGTGCCGTCGCAGTCCATGCTGGTGAGCAGGATTTCCCCCGCCCCCAGCCGCGCGGCTTCCGCGGCCCACGCCACGGCGTCCCTGCCGGTGTCCACCCGGCCGCCGTTGAGATAGACGGTCCAACCGGAGCCGTCCGGCCTGCGCTTGGCGTCGATCGCAACGACCACGCACTGGCTGCCGAAGCGCATGGCCGCCTCCGTGACAAGCCCGGGCCGTTTCAGGGCGGCCGAGTTCACCGAGATCTTGTCCGCGCCCGCCATCAGGATACGGCGGAAATCATCCACGGAGCGGATGCCCCCTCCTACGGTGAAAGGGATGAAAACCTGTTCCGCCACGCGCGAAACCATGTCAAGCATGATGTTGCGCGAATCGGAGGATGCGGTGATGTCAAGAAAGGTAAGTTCGTCCGCACCCGCCTTATCATAGGCGGCCGCACAGGCAACCGGGTCACCGGCGTCCACCAGGTTCACGAAGTTGATGCCCTTGACAACTCTGCCGGCATGGACATCCAGACAGGGAATGATTCTCTTCGTCAGCATGACGCGCCCTTCTTCAGCACCGCCAGTGCTTCCGCCAGATCAATGGCGCCGGTATATATGGCCTTGCCTGTGATGGCTCCCGTGGCGCCGATTTCTTTCAGTGCGACAAGATCCGTCACCGAACCAACCCCCCCGGACGCGATCACTTCAAGACCGGATGCATCAATCATTTCCTTCATCGCGGCCAGGTTGGGACCCGCCAGCGTGCCGTCCGTGGCAATGTCGGTGTAAATGACCGTTTTCGCGCCGAGTGCGGCCATTTCGCGCGCGAACGCGACTGCTTCCAGTCCGCTTCCGCTTTCCCAGCCTTCCACCGCCACAAGCCCGTCCTTCGCGTCAATCCCTATGATGATGCGGTTTCCGTAAGTTTCCAACATGGTCTTCACCATCTTGCGGTCTTTGACTGCAGCCGTGCCCAGGATGACTCTGGCCAAACCGGCAGCCAGCAGTTCTTCCACATCGGCGGCTGTCCTGATCCCCCCGCCCGTCTGGACGGGTATCCGAACCGCGGCAGCCATCGCCTTGATGATTTCCCGGTTTCCGGCTGTTCCGGAACGGGCTCCGTCCAGATCCACCACATGGAGCGCCTCCGCTCCGAGGGAAGCCCACTTCCTGGCCATGGCGACAGGATCGTCACCGTATTCCGTCATCCTGTCGAACCGTCCCTGCATCAGGCGGACACATTTTCCATCTTTCAAATCCACGGCGGGATACAGCATCATGATTCACGCACCGCCTTCAGGAAATTCCGGAGCATGGCAAGACCGACATCACCGCTTTTCTCAGGATGAAACTGCGTCCCGAAAACCGGACCGCTGGAAAGGGCCACGTCGAATGTCGCGCCGTAAGACGTTCTCGCGGACACGATGGAAGAATCCGTACAGTCGGCATAAAAAGAATGCACGAAATAAACATATGGATTTTCGGGAAGCCCTTCGAACAGAAGGCTCTTCCCCTTGCCCCCGCAATCGGTCAGGGCAAGATTGTTCCAGCCCATGTGCGGAACCTTCAGACCCGGTCCCGGAACCAGTTTGCGCACGCAGCCACGAAAAAGGCCGAGTCCCCTCACATTGCCGCCGTTTTCATCCGCATGCTCTTCACTTTCATCGAACAGCATCTGGAAACCCAGGCAAATGCCCAGGAAAGGGCGACCCGAAGTAACAGCCCTGCGGACGACATCCTGCAGGTTTTTCCGTCCGAGGTTGTTCATGCAGTCGCGGAAAGCACCCACGCCGGGGAGAACTACGGCTTCCGCGGCCAGGATTTCAGCGGGATTGTCCGTCAGGCGGGCATCCGCGCCGGTGAATTCAAACGCTTTTTGGACACTGCGCAGATTTCCCGCTTCATAGTCGATGATGGCTATCATGATGTCTTCCCTTCGAGCCGGTTTTACCTGTCAGTCTATGATGGCTGTCATGATGTCTTCCCTTCGAGCCGGTTTTACCAGTCAGTCTATGATGGTTGTCATGAGGTCTTCCCTTCGAGCCGGTTTTATCGGCCTGGTGCGCCGAAAAACATCTTCACCCTTCGTCACGGATGAAAACCTTCCCTGTCAGCCGCTCATAGGCTTCTACATACTTCTCCGCGGTTTTCCGTATGACATCCTCCGGAAGCTTTGGCGCGGGATACTGCTTGTCCCAGTCCAGCGTTTCAAGGTATTCGCGAAGGAACTGCTTGTCGAAGCTCTTTTGCGCGCGACCCGGCGAATAATCGGCCAATTCCCAGAACCGGGAGGAATCCGGCGTGAACATCTCATCGGCGATGACCATTTTCCCGCCAAGCATGCCAAATTCGAACTTGGTATCGGCCAGCAGGATTCCGCGCGATTCTGCATAGGCTGCCGCCTTGCGGTACAAGGCAAGCGACTTGTCCTTGAGTTCCGCGGCAAGCTCTTCCCCAATCTGTTCCTTGACATGGTTGTAACTGATGTTCAAGTCATGTCCTTCGATTGCCTTTGTAGACGGTGTGAACAACGGTTCCGGCAGCCGGTCGGCCTGCACCAGCCCTTTTGGCAGGGGAATGCCGCTGACTTCCCCGGCAGCCCTGTAGTCCTTGAGGCCCGATCCTTCAAGGTAACCGCGCACGATGCATTCGGCCGGAATCATCCTGACGCGGTGCACCAGCATGGACCTGCCCTCGAGTTCAGCCTTGAACCGCGAGAGCCCCATCGGATACTCGGAGACGTCGGTGGTTATGACATGGCTGTCGATGATATCGCTGCAATACCCGGCCCAGAATGCCGAAATGCCGTTGAGGACGCGACCCTTGTCCGGAATCAGCTGATCGAAGACGACATCGAAAGCGGAAATGCGGTCGGTCACGATCATGAGCAGCCTGTCGCTCCCCACTTCATATACATCGCGTACTTTTCCCTTGACAAAGACGGGCAGGTCGATGAAACTTGTGTCTTTCAGCAGCATGACGATACTCCTCCCCCCATGTGGCCAATGAAGTCCCTTAGCAAATCAGTGCAGCCATTCATCAGAGCAATCCTTATCAGTGCAATCCTTTGTCAGAGCAATCCTTATCAGTGCAATCCTTTGTCAGAGAAATCCTTGTCAGAACAATCATTCATCAGAGCAATCCTTTCGTGGAAGGAACTCCCTGGACTGTCGGGTCAACGGCAGCCGCCTCCCGAAGGGCCCTGCCGAACGCCTTGAATGCCGCCTCCGCCATATGGTGGTTGTTGGACCCGCGCAGGCAGTCCACATGAAGCGTGATGCCGCCATGCTGCGTCACAGCCCTGAAAAACTCGCAGACCATCTCCGTGTCCAGTGTGCCGAGGCGCTGAGCCGTGAACGGCAGGCTGCAGGAAAGGTAAGGGCGGCCGCTCAAGTCCAGGGAAACCCTCACAAGCGTTTCATCCATCGGAACATGTGCGGTGCCATACCGGACAATGCCCGCCTTTGCGCCGAGTGCCGACGAGAGCGCCTGTCCAAGCACGATGCCGATGTCCTCGGCCGTATGGTGGCAGTCGGCCTCCAGATCGCCCCGGCAGGACAGCGACACATCCATCCGGCCGTGATGCGCCATCAGGACAAGCATGTGATCGAGAAACCCGATGCCCGAATCGATATCCGACAGGCCGGTTCCATCAAGCTCCAGCTTCAGGGAAATGTCGGTTTCCCGCGTGGTGCGGACGATTTCGCCTCTTCTCGACATGATTTCCTCCCATTGCGGCATCCTGCCGCGACCGTACCATTATATCCGATGCCGGGCCATATCCGCCAGCAGCAGGGCTACACGTTCCATGTCGGCATCTGTTCCGATGGAAATGCGAACCCACCCGTCCAGGCGCGGTTTGTTGAAATGGCGGACAAGGATGCCCTTTTCACGCAGGCAAAGAAGAACATCGCCGCCGGAAACGCCTGGCACGGAGGCAAAAACAAAATTGGCCTTCGAATCCAGCACGGCAATCCCTTCGTTCCGCAGGTCGGCCATGAACCGCTCCCGGGTGGCAACAACCTTGTCCCGCATCCGGCAAAAATATTCCCTGTCCCTGAAGGATGCCGTCGCGGCACGCTGAGCCACCACGTCCAGCGGATAGGAATTGAAGGAATCCTTCACCCTCACGAGGCCTTCCATGAGCCCGGGATGCCCGATTGCGTATCCGACCCGCATTCCGGCGAACGCGCGGGATTTTGACATCGTCTTCACCACGATCAGGTTGTCGTACGCGGCAGTCAATGGAATGGCCGACTCCCCGCCAAAATCCGCGTAGGCCTCATCCACCGCCACAAGCGTATCCGGCCGCTCCCGCAGAAGTGCTTCAATGGTACCGGAAGGCAGGCCCACGGAGGTCGGGGCATTCGGGTTCGCCACGACAATCCCCTTGAGGCCCGCGGGGTATCCGGAAAAATCGATGCTCCAGTCGTCGCGCAGCGGCACGGTCATGAAAGGGATGCTGAACAGTTTCGCATATACCGGATAAAAACTGTAGGTAATGTCGGGAAACGCAATAAGGTCATCACGTCCGAAAAAGGCCTGGAACAGGAAGGCCAGCACCTCGTCGGACCCGTTCCCCGCGAAGACCCAGGCCGGACCCACACCGTAGAAATCGCCGATGGCGGCACGCAGCAAAGTCGCTTCCGGGTCCGGATACAGTTTCACGACATCCGCGGGCAATTCCCGCAGCACACGCTCCACGCCCGGCGCGGGTGGGTATGGGTTCTCATTTGTGTTGAGCTTGACAAACCGCCCTTCCCTGGGCTGTTCACCAGGCACGTAGGGAGTGAGGCCTTTCGCCGTGTCGCTGAGAAAGCGGTTCATGCGGTTCCACCTCCAGATTGCCGGACCTTCACCGAATCAGCATCGATATCCTGTCGGACCTTCACCGAATCAGCATTGGCATCCAGCCGGACCTTCACCGACGCGGCATGGGCATCCAGCCCTTCCGCCTCGGCAAAGCGGACTATGTCGTCTGCCGCCGCCAGAAAAGCATCCCTCGTATAGGATATGACACTCGTTTTCCTGATGAAGTCGTCCACTGACAACGGTGAGAAGAATCGGGCGGTGCCCGCCGTAGGGAGCGTGTGGTTCGGCCCGGCGAAATAGTCGCCCAGCGGTTCCGGGGACCAGGGGCCGAGGAAAACGGCGCCGGCGTTCCGGATGCGTCCCAGCAGGGCCATCGGGTCCGCCGTGAGTACCTCCAAGTGCTCGGGCGCCACGCGGTTGCAGACCGCCAGCGTTTCGTCCAGGTCCCGGGTGACAACGATGGCGCCAAAGTCATTCAGTGATTTCATGATGATTTCCGCGCGTGGCAGCAGGGCAGCCTGTCGCGCCACTTCAGCCTCCACTGCATCCGCAAGTGCGGCTGATGGCGTGACGAGTACGGAGGAGGCCAGCGGGTCGTGTTCGGCCTGCGACAGCAGATCGGCGGCGACATGCACGGGATTTGCCGTGTCATCCGCGAGAACAAGCACTTCGGACGGGCCGGCGATCATGTCGATGCCGCACACGCCGAACACCTGTTTTTTCGCCATGGTGACGTAAATATTGCCCGGTCCCACGATTTTATCAACGCGCGGGATGCTTTCCGTGCCGTAGGCCATTGCGGCGACGGCTTGTGCCCCGCCGACCGCAAAAACCCGATCGGCGCCGGCTATCCGTGCGCAGGCCGCGACAAGGGGATTCACGGACCCCTTCGCGTCGGGCGGCGAGCAGAGGATGATTTCCCCCACGCCGGCCACGCGTGCGGGAATCACGTCCATCAGGACCGTCGAAGGCAAAGGTGCCGAACCGGCAGGGGCATAGACGCCAACCCGGCCCAGCGGGGTCACTTTCTGGCCGAGGATGGACCCGTCCGGCGCGGCGTCGAACCAGGAATTCGTTCGCTGACGCTCGTGAAACCTCCGGATATTGGCGGCCGCACGTTCCATGGTCCTCCGCAGTTCCGGCGAAAGGGCGGCCAGTGCCGCATCAAGAACCGATGCGGGCACTTCGACCCCGCCGTCGCATCTCACATTGTCAAATGCCTCCGTGTACCGGCGCAGGGCGGCATCGCCTTCTTCGCGCACCGTATCGACGATGTCGCGAACCGTGGCTTCCACCTCCCTGCGCTCCGCGGGACTGCGGGTTTCAAGCAGACGGTAGAGGTCCTCGAAGTTGTCCTCCGCATATGTATAACGCTTCATTATCTTTACCTTTCATGTGTAATCAACCGTCTGATACAACGGCACATCTGGTTTCAAGAATGTCCTGGGATCAATGGCGATCTTCAAGCAATCAGAGCTGTCTGCGGATACCTTCAATCAGGGCGCCGATACGCTCGCTCTCCATCTTCATGGAAACCCTGTTCACCACAAGGCGCGCGCTGATGGAGGCAATTTCATCAAGAACGACCAGACCGTTCTCTTTCAGGGTCCTGCCGGTTTCCACCAGGTCGACGATGACGTCCGCAAGGCCGACAAGCGGCGCCAACTCGATGGAACCGCTCATCCTGATGATTTCCACCGATTCGCGCCGGTGATGGCGGAAATACTGGCGCGCCACTTCCGGGTACTTGGTGGCGACGCGCGATATCGTGATTTCATCCATCTTTCCGAGCAGTTCCTTCGGTCCGGCGACGCACATCCTGCAATGCCCGAAACCCAGGTTCAGCACCTCGTAAAGGTCGCGGCCCTCCTCGAGGAGGGTGTCCCGCCCCACCACGCCGATATCCGCCGCGCCGTATTCCACGTAGGTCGGGACATCGGCCGGTTTGGCCAGGAAGAAGCGGATTTTGTTCTTTTCGTCTGAAACGATCAGCTTCCGCGAGTTTTCCTTCAGTTCCGTGCAGTCCAAGCCGGCTCCTTCGAGCAGGACGGCAGCAAGTTCGGCCAGGCGGCCTTTTGACAGGGCGATGGTCAGGTATCTCATTCTGTTTCCCCCTCTGCCGGCGCCTGCATGGCATGCTCGGCGATTTTGCCGTCCGCGCCCACGCACACGAGGATTACGTGGCCGCGCTGCCGCGCATACGTTTCCGCCTCCGCCCCGCTGCCACCGGTAATATCCAGTTCCGCCACCCGGCCCTGCGCGCGGAAGGCATCGCAGACCCGGATCGCCATCTTGCGGCCACCCGGTTCATATGTGACGAGGATTCCGCCCTGTTCCGCCTGACGCATCCTGCGCTGGTGCTCGAGCGCCCTCAGCACGAGGTTGACGCCCATCGAAAAGCCGGTGGCGGGACAATCCAGGCCGAACCGGGACACGAGGTTGTCATAGCGGCCTCCGCTGAGGATGGGGAACCCCACGCCGTGTGTATAGCCGCGAAATACGATGCCCGTGTAATAGTTCAGGCTCTGGATCATGCCAAGATCCACGGAAACATGGCTGCCGACGCCCCTGTCCTCGAGTATTTCAAGAACGGTCTTGAGCGATTCAAGCGCTGCCGTCGCGCGGATCCCGATCTGCTGGCCTTCGAGGCGCTGGATGATTTCCTTGGACCCGAACAATTTCGGCAGGTCCAGAATCAGCGATTTCAGGTGGGCGGGTATGTCATGCCGCTCCGCGACTTCCTCAACGCCCACGAAATCCTTGCGGTCGATGAGTGAGCGGACCTCTTCGATTTCCGCCTCCAGCAGGCCGGACTCCTCCATGAGGCCGCGAAAAAACTCCACCTGCCCGATATCAATCTGAAAATCTTCGATTCCGGTTGCAAGTACGGCCCTGACTGCCGTCGCGATGACCTCCGCATCCGCTTCCGGCGTATTCGTCCCGAGAATTTCAATCCCCGCCTGCGTGAATTCGCTTTGGCGGCCCCCGCCCGTTTCATCGGCGGAGAAGGTGTTGCCCACATAAAAGCACTTGACGGGCCAGGACGGGTTCCTGAAGCGGGTGGCAGCCACCCGGGCCACGGGGATCGTCATGTCCGGCTTCAGCACGAGCAGACGCCCTTGGGCATCGGTGAACTTGAACATCTGTTCCTGCCGTATCAATGCATTGTCTCCGCCAAACACATCATAAAACTCGAGGGCAGGGGTTTCCATCTCACGATAGCCGGAAAGGCTGAACCATGTCCGCAGATCCGCCTCCAGTGCGCGTTTGCGTGCACATTCCGCAAAAAGGATGTCTGAAACGCCTTCCGGCGTGTAGATATGCCATTTTTTCATGATTGTTCACCTCTGCATCACTTCATTACGTTAAAGTATTCACTTGATAATGTGATTATTTTACACGGGGTAAGACGCATCTGTCAAGCGATAAATCGGCATGGTGTGTTTATCGAGTGATAATGCCAACCCAGCAACTAACCCAAGAAAATGTCACCACCCCGCGGCTAAACACGGGAATAAGGCAACAACGCCACATCAGGCATGCGAACGCCTGCCCCTTTTCGGCTGCGACACCGGCATGAACAGGTTGAAAACCCGCTCTGTGCCGGATGCAGCCAAAATGAAAAACACAGGGAGGAAACTGATTCGGTAGCGCAGCTGCACCTCGATGAAAAGATATATGCCCGCCATGGCCATCAGCAGCAGCATGGAGAACAGCGGAATCAGCTGCCCGGATCCATTCCCGTCCCTGCGCAGGCCCCAGCGGCCGGGAAGCGTTCCGAAGAGCGAAAGCAGGACTACCAGAAGGAAAGATCCCCGTTCAAGCTCCCTCAGCCAGGAAATGAACACGTTGGCAGACAATAGGATCCGGTTTCCGAACAGGGAAACAGTCATTGCAGTTCCATCGACATATGCGAATGCCCAATGGAGGTCGCTTTCCATCACCCAGAGGCGCCGGAATTTGGAATAGAACAGTTTCATCCAGGCTTCCGGCGTTTTTTTCCATCGTTCCTTCAGGATGTCGGCTTCCTTTTTCCTTTTGTCCGCTTCCGGAATGGACGGATCCAGATGCGGTTCAAAAATCGAGTCATTGTCAGTCTGCGAATACTGGCCTTCCGATTGGTCATTCAATCCCTCGATGAGTTTCCAGGCCGGAAAACCGTTTCCCAATCCCGCCGGGTTCACCCCGGCGGCAGATATGCCCCAGCCCAGCAGCATGCCGGTTCCCAAAAACGGGAGCATGACCAGGAGCGCCTTGCGAAGTGCGTCGGGAAAAGAACTTCCGGCAGATGCGGGTCTTCTGCCATTTCTTCCCGAAGACGCGCCCCAGGCCGACCCGGGCAGCAGCAGGGCACATGAAGAAGCGATGGCCCATACGGTGCCATCCGAACGGATTGCCTGGCCAAGGCCCAGGACAAGGCCGCCGAGGACAAGCCTGTACCAGCGTGCCGCGGGATGCCCAATGCACAGCAGGATGCCCGACAGCATGATGGCCGTGCCCATGAACTGGTTGGTCAGGACCGTTGACATGGACCATGAGCCGGCATAGAGAAAAAACAGCAGGGCCGCCACCCTGGCGGATTTCTCCCCTGTGAAGCGCCTTGCGAGCAGGTAGATCATCAGGTTCGTCAGGCTTATCCAGCATCCGTTCAGGATCTGTAAGGCCACGAGCGCCTTTGTCGGCCCGAAAAGACGCACGTTCAGCGCCTCATAAAGTGAAAACGGCGTTTGATAGGCCCATGTCTGAAAAAAGGGGGAATAATAGGCTTTCGTGTTTCCGCCTGCAAAAAGGACTGCCCTGTCAAAAAGAGTCTGGAAGTCCGATACCGGCGGAGTTTTCAGGGAAATAGCCCAGATGGTGTGCAAAAGAATGGACAACGTCATCAGGATGAGGATAAATGCCGGTTCCCCCTGTTCCCTGGAGACGCTCAGGAAACATATGGCAGTCACCGCGATGACTACCAGGAAAGCAGGAAACCTTCCGCCTTCGCCAAGCGCAAACAGGTTGCCGGCTGCTGCAAAAGCCGTAAAAAGGATGAACAAAAGCCTGACGGGCCATTTTACAATGGATCCCGCCACATCGGCCCATCCTGTCCTGCCTCCGCCGTAGTTTCCCATGGTCCCCTCCCCCTTGCGCCGCCGATTTAGCCACCGCTGATCTGCCATCGCCGCGCTCATTACCGTTGGACTCGCTGCCGATCCACATCGAGCTGCCATCAATATCGCCGAGTACACAGCCGACCCACATCGGACCGCCATCAATGCCGCCGGCGTCCATTGAAGCGGGCTCATGCTTGCGGTATGAGCTCCATGTATCGTATCATGGGAAGGGACACCCATCAATCCCAGGCAAGCCTGTTCCATTGCGCCAGCCAGTTCCAGCAATCGCCGACAGCTGGTCCATGTTCCTGTGCCATCCAGGATTCTGCTCAGAATAGGTCAGGAGGAGGTCCATATGAAATTTTCGAATGGCCAGTGGCTGACCCGGGAAGGATACCGGATCCACCATCCCGCAGAAGTGCGCAGCTATGATATCCGGGACGGTGTCATCACGCTGCTTGCCCCGGTGGTGCCCATTGTCCACCGCGGCGCCACGATAGGCGGTCCCGTGATCACGTTCACAATCTCCACGCCGTTTGCGGATGTAATCCGCGTGCAGGCCGCCCACTTCACCGGAGGGCTGGACAAAGGCCCGTCATTCGCCTTGCACGCCCCGGGCAATCCGGCGGCCGTCATCGAAGACGGGGAGGATGAAATTGTCCTTACTTCCGGAAAGACAAGCATAACAATCCAGAAGAAGAACGGCTGGAAAATCATATTCGCACATGCGGGAAAACACCTTACGGACAGCGCGAATCGCAACCTGGGCTACATCACGGGTCCGGACGGGAAGGCATGGTTCCGCGAACAGCTTGCACTCGGCGTGGGCGAATCCATATACGGGCTTGGAGAGCACTTCACCCCTTTCGTGAAGAACGGGCAAACGGTGGATCTCTGGAATGAAGATGGCGGAACCTCCACCGAGCAGGGCTACAAAAGCATCCCGTTCCATCTGTCCAATCGCGGTTATGGCGTATTTGTCAACACCCCGGGGCTGGTTTCCTATGAAATCGGATCCGAAAAGGTGTCCCGCACCCAATTCAGCGTAGAAGGAGAGTCCCTTGACTATTTCCTGATTGCGGGCGGAAGCCCGAAATCCGTTTTGGAGAATTACACCACACTCACCGGCAAACCTGCTCTTCCCCCTGCCTGGTCATTCGGACTCTGGCTGACCACTTCGTTCACGACGGATTATAATGAAAAAACCGTCATGGGGTTCGTCGACGGCATGGCGGAACGCGGCCTCCCGCTGCATGTCTTCCACTTCGACTGCTTCTGGATGAAGGAATACCATTGGTGTGACTTGGAATGGGACCCGGAAGTCTTCCCCGATCCGGAGGGTATGCTCCGCCGCATGAAGGCGAAAGGCCTGAAGATCTGTGTCTGGATTAATCCGTACATCTCCCAGCATACCGCCATGTTTGAAGACGGGAAGAAGAACGGCTTCCTTCTGAAGCGTCCGGATGGTTCCGTCTGGCAATGGGACATGTGGCAGCCGGGAATGGGCCTCGTCGACTTCACGAACCCGGCCGCCAGCGCATGGTATGCCGGCAAGCTGAAGAAACTCATGGACATGGGCGTCGATTGCTTCAAAACGGACTTTGGAGAGCGCATTCCCACGGATGTGGCTTATTTTGACGGGTCCGACCCGGTGAAGATGCATAATTACTATACGCATCTGTATAACAAGGAGGTCTTCGACTTGCTGGAGCGTGAACGCGGCGTGGGTGAAGCCACTGTGTTCGCCCGTTCCGCCACGGCCGGCGGGCAGCAGTTCCCCGTGCACTGGGGCGGTGACTGCACGGCCACGTTCGAATCCATGGCGGAAAGCCTGCGGGGCGGATTGTCCCTCACCTTGTCGGGATTCGGGTTCTGGAGCCACGACATCGGCGGTTTTGAAGACACCGCGCCGCCGCCCGTCTACAAAAGGTGGGCCGCATTCGGGCTGCTCTCCTCGCACAGCCGCCTGCACGGCAGTTCCTCCTACCGCGTGCCGTGGATGTTCGGGGAAGAATCCGTAGACGTAGTTCGTCATTTCACCAGGCTCAAGTGCTCCCTCATGCCCTATCTGTTCGGCACGGCAGTGAATACCGCCAGGACAGGGGTTCCGTCCATGCGCGCCATGATGCTCGAATTCCCCGGAGATCCCGCCTGCGATGCGCTGGACCGCCAGTACATGCTCGGTGGCGACCTGCTTGTCGCCCCTGTATTTCAGGAAGACGGCATGGTGCAGTATTATCTGCCAAAAGGCAGCTGGACCCACTTCCTTTCCGGTGAAACAGTGGAAGGAGGCAGCTGGCAGACTGAAACACACGATTACTTCAGCCTGCCGCTGATGGCGCGTCCCGGCAGCCTGATCCCCGTCGGATCCGACAATTCGGTTCCCGATTATGATCTGGCAAATGATGCGACCCTCCACCTTTTTGCCCTGTCAGACGGCTGCTCCGCCTGCGCGGATGTTCCAGGACTTGACGGGCGAACCGAACTTACGGTCAGCGTGAACAGAAACGGCGGTACCCTGCTCGTGAACGCCACGGGAGATGGAAAACCATGGAAGCTCCTGCTGCGCGGCCTGCATGGCGTGCAGGGGGCAACAGGCTCCGTCATCCTCGCGGATACGTTGGGAACACTCGTCGTTCCCGCAGCCGGCATCTGCTGCTTCACCGTTTTGCTCTGACACCTGGACAAATACGCCATGGCCGGAGAGATCATCACCGTCTGCATGTTTGAAGCAGGGAATGAGGAAAACCGGACATTGCATTTAATACGCATTCATCTGGACCAAACAAACCCGGATCAAACGGATCCGGTCAGGCAGGAGAACGGCACATGCGGCTCAAGGTCCACTATTATCGTTACGATCAGGATTATTCAGGATGGGATCTCTGGCTATGGCCGAAAGGTTCCGATGGCTCAGCCTACCCGCTCGACGGAATCGCAGGCCTGCCAGGCCATCCCGAATCCTGCATGCGATACGCCGACGTGGACATCACGGATTTCCCGGTTCCCGAACTCGGGCTGATTCTGCGCCACAACGGCTGGAACGGCAGGGATTGGGATTCGGACCGCTATGTGAACCTGGCCGCGTTTCCCTCGAACAGGGAACCGGAAATATTCCTGGCGCAGAACAGCGAACAAATCCACCTGTCCCCGGATCGCATCTCTTTCATACCTACGGCGGAACGGGCCGTTTTCCGGAGTTACAGGGAAATCTTCATCCAGCTGCAGGCTCCGTGTCCGCCTGGTTCGAATGAGCCATTCCTGGTAACGGGGGACGGGCTTGCGCGAAACGTATCGGGTATCTCGGCGCTGGAAGGCGGGCGCGCATTTGTCCTTTCCCTGCAGGCGGACTGGATTCTGGGAGAAACCTGCATCATCTCCAAAAAGGGGTTCCTGCCCTTCCCGGCCAGATACGGGGCGCTGTACGATACCCCGGAATTCGAGCGCCTCTTCGCGTATGACGGCGATGACCTCGGCTGCCATCCGTCGGCCGGCAGGACATTCTTTCGCGTCTGGACGCCAATGGCCTCACGGGTGGACGTCAACATTTTCCGCAAAAGCGATTCGGATGGACCGGACAGCATATTTGCACTCACTCCCGACCGCAGCGGCACCTGGATCCTCTCGCTGCCGGAAGATTTGTCCGGCTGCCACTACACATACAGCGTCACGACCGGAGGGGATACCCAGGAGGTATGCGATCCCAACGCGATCGGCGTCAGCATCAACGGAAAAAGGGCTCTGGCGACCAGGCCGCAGGAGGCAAATCCGGACGGCTGGGAATCTGTCGGACACCTGACGCCCGCACGTCCCACCGATGCAATCCTGTATGAGGTCCACATACGGGACTTCACCATCCATCCGGATTCGGGCATCCTGCACAAAGGCCTTTTTCTTGGGCTTGCGGAATCAGACACGCATACGCCGGACGGTACGAAGACGGGACTCGACCACCTTGTGGAACTGGGCGTGACCCATGTTCACCTCATGCCGATTTTCGACTTCTACACCATCGACGAATCCAGACTTCACGAGGGCCGGTTCAACTGGGGTTACGACCCGCACCTGTACAACGTCCCGGACGGTTCCTACACAACCGATCCTGATGACGGCCTTGGCCGGATCCGGCAGCTGAAAAAAATGATCATGGCACTGAAATCTCATGGCATAGGCGTTGTGATGGACGTTGTGTACAACCACACCTACCGCTCCATCGACTCGGAATTCAACAAGCTCGTCCCGGGCTATTTCTACCGCGCCGACGCACAGGGTCGCTTCTCCAACGGATCCGGCTGCGGAAACGAAACCGCGTCGGAACGGTACATGGTTCGCAAGGCAATCACGGATTCGGTCCTATACTGGGCACGGGAATACAAGGTGGACGGATTCAGGTTCGACCTGATGGGGCTGCACGACATGGAAACGATGAACGGCATACGACGGGTGCTGGACGCCTATCACCCGGGCATCCTGATGTACGGGGAGGGCTGGACCGGGGGCGCATCCCTGCTGGACAAAGGCCGCGCCGCACTGAAGGCCAATGCCGCGCAGCTGCTGCAGGTCGGGTTTTTCAACGACAATACCCGCGATGCGATAAAGGGAAACAGCTTCATCGACCAGGCCGGGGGATTCATAAACGGTCAGCCCCAGTTCAGGGAAGGGGTGAAGTTCGGCATTGCCGGAGCGGTTCCGCATCCGCAGGTGGATCTGGTCCGCGCCATCGGAAGCGGTACGGCGTGGGCCGGCTATCCCTGGCATTGCGTCAATTATGCCGCTTCGCACGACAATCTCACCCTGTACGACAAGCTTGCGGCCACTCACTCCGCCGTCACGGAAAACGAGGCGGTCCGGCGGACGAACCTGGCGGGAGCCATCGTGCTGACTTCGCAGGGAATTCCGTTCATGCTTTCCGGCACGGAGTTCATGCGGTCGAAGAAAGGCATGCACAACTCGTACAACGCCCCGGATGCGGTCAACCAGGTGGACTGGAACAGGAAAAGCCTTTATCGCGCCTGCTTTGCCTACCATCAGGGCCTGATCCGCCTGAGAAAGGCGCACCCGGCTTTCCGGCTGGTATCGTCAGAGGAAGTCCGGAGGAACCTGACATTCCTGCAAACGCCCATGCACGTCATCGCCTTCCTTCTCCGCAACAACGCGGGAGGGGATGCATGGCCGGTCATCCTTGTCGCTTTCAATACCGGGACGCTCCCTGAAACCGTAATCCTGCCTTTTGCAGCCGACTGGCACATCGTTGTCGACGACCTGGCGGCCGGCTGCGAGGATTTGCGCGTTCTGGCCGGATCCTCCCTCACGGTGCCCGGAATCTGCACCGTGGTTGCATGGAGCCGTCCCCCGCCCTCCAGGATATGATCTGCGTGTCCCGTGCCCGCAGGAATCACAACCTGGCAAACTACGGATGAATGGCCAAACTACACGATGGAAAACAGCTCTCACAGAAGAAGAAGCATCACGGTCTTCGGCTGCAGCTGCAAAATAGTCTTCACAGAACGGGAGCAATCGGATAAACTTATCCCTATTGGAGAAACTTTTCCAGTTGGATATGCTTGTTCCAGTTAGGCAGACCTATTCCAATCGATTTATATTCGGATAACCCGAAATCCCGCCATCGAGAATGATGTGGATGAAGAGGAGAAAACGCATGCAAAACCGGACCTGGGTATACTACCTGACCGCCTTCCTGTGCGGCATGACGGTCATGGCCGTGGAGCTGACGTGCAGCCGCCTGCTTGCCCCCTATTTCAGCTCTTCCTCCATCGTATGGACCGTGATCATCGGACTCATCATGATCTCCCTTTCTCTCGGCAACATCATCGGCGGCCGGAGCGCGGACAAGCACCGCGACCTGGGACGGCTGTACTTTCTGATTTGGCTGGCGTCCCTTTGGATTGCGGCTATCCCTTTTCTCGGCAAATATGTCATCGCGGGCGTCACGGGCATCCTGATGTTCGCCCTGCCGGGCAGCGCACTCATTGTGACGGGTTCAGCCATCTGCTGCCTTGTCATCTTCTCCTTCCCGATGGTGCTGATGGGAACCTGCTCCCCCTACCTTGTGAAGCTGGCCGTCACCGACATGGAGAACAACGGCCGCATAACCGGCCAGATCTATGCGATGAACACAGTCGGCAGCATCCTTGGCACTTTCATCCCCACTTTCCTGACCATTCCGCTGCTGGGAACGGGCAAGACCTTTTTCCTGTTCGCCCTTCTCCTGAACATACTTTGCCTCGCCTATTTCCTCACACGGAAAAAAGACCGCATCAGGCACGCCGTGACCACGGTCCTCCTTGTTGCCTTCCTCCTGATGCCGTTCCAGAACGCCTTCGCCTTCTGGAAAAACGACATCGTCTATGAAGGGGAATCCCTGTACAACTATCTGCAGGTTTCGGAAACAGACACATCCGTGATCCTCTCCACGAATGTGGCTTTCGGCGTCCAGTCCATCTATCGGAAAGACGGCGCCCTATCGGGTTATTACTACGAATATGCGCTGGCGGCTCCCCTTTTCCGTCCGCAGGCCACGCTGGCGGAACCGCTTGACGTGCTGGTCCTGGGGATGGGAACGGGAACTTTTTCAAAACAGCTGCACAAATTCTTCCCGAACAGCCGGTCCGACGCCGTGGAACTCGATGCTGAAATCGCAAAGCTGGCCACCCTATATTTCAATCTGAAACCGGAAGAAGCGAACGTGTTCATCAATGACGGCCGCATGTTCCTGGACACGCCCGACTGCGGACAATACGACGTGATCCTGGCAGACGCCTACCAGGACATCACGATACCGTTCCATATGTCGACAAAAGAATTCTTCGCCAAAGTTCAAAAGCACATGAAGCCAAACGGCGTGCTGATAGTTAACATCAACATGAAATCCGGAGATTTCGCCGGCGTACCGGAGTATCTCGCACAAACGCTCAAGACGGCTTTTTCCACCGTGTACCGGATCGACCTGGACGCTGTGACGAACTCGCTTCTGTTCTGCGGCAACAACCCGGACATGCTGGCGCAATACCGCGAAAACATAGGCAGGGAAATCGACGAATCCCATCCTCTCGCCTCTATCGCCGCGTACATGGCGGACAATGCGGTGGAAGTCCCGGCAGGCCCCCTCATCCTGACGGACGACAAGGCCCCGGTGGAGACACTCGGCCAGAAATCACTGAACAAGATTGTACAGCAGGAAACAGACGTTTTCCGATCCATGCTCGCAAACAACAAGGAAGGGCTGAAAGGCATCCTGAAAATGATGTCGGAGTGAATTTCCCGAACCGGATGAAGTCTTCCATGACCGAGTGAGTTTCCCGAACCGGATGAAGTGATCTCCATCAAGATGATTTGCAGAACGGTACCTGCAGCCATTCAACTGTTCCTTACACCCTGCCGCAAAAAAAGAACAGGATGCATCCGGCTGCAAGCAGCTGCACTGCGAGGATGATCGGAACGCCGACCATGAACCTCGGATGGTTTATCTTATGACGGAACAACCTGCAGCCGACGTAAATGCCGATGCTGCCGCCGATGACCGCCAGAAACATGAACTGGCGCTCCGGGATGCGCCATTTTCTGCGAATGGCCCGATTCTTGTCGGCCTTGATCATCATGAGCGATAATACGTTCACCAGGAAAAGATAGAGTGCGGCGTACGGCATCTTTGCCTCCGTTGTACATCTGCCCGGTCTTCAGGTGCCTTCCGGACAAAAACGCAGCAGCTGGTCTGGCATGAGGATGCGGACGGAACCCCGGTAGAAATCAATGAATCCTTCATCCCGCATACGCCCGAGCTCCCTTGACATGGAAGGCCGGGACACGTTCAGGAAATCCGCCAGTTCATTGCGGTTCATATCCATGGTGAAGGTCGGGCTGCCGAAATTCCGGTACTGTTCCATCAGATACCTGCTCAGTTTCTCCCGCATGCCCTTCACGGTAAGATACTCCACCTTGCGGTTCAGCAGCAGCGCCTTTTGGGATATGATGCCAAGCATGTTCAGTATCAGGAGGCCGTGATGATCGCAGACATTTCCGCATGCATATGAAAAATACTTGGTGAGGATGAACATCACCTCGGATGTTTCAACAGCCGATACCGAGGCAGGCCATTTGTTGCGGCCTGAAAAAGCGGCCATCTCGCCAAACAGGTCGCCGGGCGACAGGACGGCCATCACCATCTTGTTGCCGGCCATCGTCTCCCTGTTCACATTGAGCCGTCCGGACAGAAGCACGCCTATCGTCTCCTGCTCATCCCCTTCAAGGCAGACGTACTCACCGCGCTTGAACCCGGCCACGCGGGGTTTGAAGCACGTGAGCATGGTTCTCATGTCCGTTTCGCTGATTCCCGCGAACAGCGGGCAATGGGTCAGGTTCTTGATCCACGCGTCATTCATGGGCACCTCGGTTCCGGCGTCTGTGATGGCGCCGGGAATTACTGGATAGGGCAGTTTCCCTGAAGAACCGCACGCCATCGGCATACTCGGAACAACCAATGTATTGGATTTGAACAAGGATTCATTGTATCTCTGGCTACCGAATAGATGGTTGGAATTATATATGATTGGTATATCAAAAGCAAGCGCATCATTGCCGGAGTGTTGTTGTCGAAGCATCCTGGACCAGGTGATTACTTCCGGAGAGGGTCGCGCGCAGGAGGGTCAATTGAAAAGGAACATCATCACCATTGACGAAGAAAAATGCAACGGCTGCGGTCTTTGCGTATCCGCGTGCCACGAAGGGGCCCTCAGGATCATCGATGGAAAGGCAAGGCTCATCACCGATTCATACTGCGATGGTTTGGGTGCATGCCTGCCGGAATGCCCGACCGGCGCCATCGCGATTGGGGAAAGGGAAGCGGATGCCTTTGATGAAATTGCCGTGAAGGCACATCTCTCAGGTACAACGCCTGCATCGTCTGTACAGCAAGCGTCCCTGGCACCAAAAGCATCCACGGCAGCACACACATCCACGGCAGCACACACATCCACGACAGCACACGCACCTGCGGCGCGTGACTTTTCGGAAACGACTGAGGACACCGCTTGCGGATGTCCCGGCACACGTGCCCGCACCCTGCTTCGCAGGCCTACGGCACCAGACCCGGTACATTCCCCTGCAGCGCAAGCCACGCCGGAATCACAGCTGCGCCAGTGGCCGGTGCAAATCAAGCTGGTCCCCGTGAAGGCCCCATATCTGCAGAATGCAAACCTGCTCGTGGCCGCCGACTGCACGGCGTTCGCCTATGCAAACATACACAATGACTACATGAAGAACCGGATTACCCTGATAGGCTGTCCGAAACTTGACGAGGGGGACTATTCAGACAAACTGACCGCCATTCTGGAAAACAACGCCATCAAAAGCGTGACCGTGCTCCGGATGGAAGTCCCCTGCTGCGGCGGAATCGCGAATGCAGTGAAGACGGCTCTCGTACGAAGTGGAAAAATGATCCCCTGGCAGATTGTCACCATCGGCACGAACGGTGAAATCCTGCAGGATTGAGTATTGAATGAAGGTGATGTTCCCGGAAA
>CAZFWQ010000002.1:0-4307 GCA_964522755.1 uncultured Oscillospiraceae bacterium
GCCATGAGGACGGCAAGGTCATCCGCCTGGGGCTATTCGAGGACTTCGGCCTGACCGTCGCAGGTTTGGAGGACAGAAGGTATGATGACGCTTTCATCGTGGACATCGACGGGCTGAATGGCTTCATCGCGGGAAGCAATGACAGGAGCATCCTCTTCGGCATCTACCGCTTTCTGGAAGAGGCCGGCTGCCACTGGGCCAGGCACGGGGCAGACGGAGAGTACATACCGGATAAGGATATCGGCACCCTTGCGGTAAAACTGGAAGACCGGGCGTCCTACCGCCACAGGGGGATATGCATCGAAGGCGCGGACAGTCTGGAGATCATGCTCGCAAACATAGACTGGGTCCTGAAAGCTGGTTTCAATACCTATTTCCTGCAGTTTTTCATTCCTTACACCTTTTTTGAAAGATATTACTCTCATGCGAACAGCACCTGCAAGACGCCCGAACCCATATCGGTTGATACGATAAGGATGTGGAAACTGCAGCTTGAAGAGGAAGTCAAAAGAAGGGGCCTGCTGTATCATGCCGTCGGCCACGGGTGGACCTGCGAATCACTCGGGCTGGAAGGCCTGGAATGGAAATCGGCGGAATATGAGCTCAGCGATGAAAAGAGGGAACTCCTCGCACTCGTCGACGGGAAAAGGGAAGTGTGGAAAGGCATACCGCTCAACACCAATCTGTGTTATTCCAACCCGAAAGCCCGGGCGAATGTCGTAAGGACCGTGGTTGATTATTTAAGCGGCAATGACCGCATAGATTTCCTGCAGATATGGCTGGCGGACGACACGAACAACAACTGCGAATGCAAAAACTGCCAGAAGGCGCTTCCCTCTGATTTCTATGTCATGCTGTTGAATGAAATCGATGCTGAGCTGACCCGGACGGGAAACAAGACCAGGATCGTGTTCCTGGCATATGTTGATCTGCTCTGGGCCCCGGTCCGGGAGAGGTTTGAAAACCCGGACCGCTTCGTGTTCCTATTCGCGCCCATCACCAGGACATACAGCAAGACTTATGATTACAACACCGATGGCATCCTTTTGCCAGCCTATGACAGAAATCGACTGGTATTCCCCAAAACTGTCGCTGAAAATATTGCGCATATTTCCCGCTGGCGGGAAATGTTCCACGGTGATGGCCTGGCCTTCGAATACTACTTCATGTGGGATCATTTCCTTGACCCCGGATACTGTGCCATGACGAATGTATTGAGCGAAGATATCAAGAGCCTTCGGAACATCAACCTCAATGGACTTATCAGCTGCCAGTGCCAGCGGTCTTTCTTCCCGACGGGATTTCCCATGTATGTGATGGGAAGGACGTTGTGGGATGATACCGCGACGATTGAGGACCTTGCCCGCGCGTATTTCACAAAGACGTTCGGAGAAGACGGCGCGAAGTGCAGGCAGTATCTTTGCGAGATTTCAAGACTATTTGACCAGGCCTATCTCCGGGGAGAGAAAACAAGCGGGGCAAACCTGAACGGCGAGGCGGCTGCGCCTGTCGATCCTGACATTCCAGTCCGGCTGGGACAGATTCCCGCAACAGTGGCAGGCTTCATGCCGACCATTCTGAGAAATATTGAAAAAACTGATGGCAGCATGCGCGCGTCATGGAAATACCTTGCCTTTCATGGCGAGATGATTACCCCGCTGTCACAGGCCTTGCTGGAACTGGAAACCGGCCACGGGGAAAAAGCACGGGAGATATGGACCGGCCTTGTTGACAAGGTGTCCTTGTCGGAGGACGATCTCGAAACAGTATTTGACTTGTTTGAGTTTGTGGGCGTGTTGGGGAAACGGTTTCGCTAAACCAGGCCCATTTCTTCCACATCTTTCAGAAAAGCGGAAACTGCCTCTTTCTTTGTCGCCCAGGATGTGACAAGGCGAATTGAAGAGGCATCGGCCCCTGCCGGGGACCAGACATAGAAGGCATATTCTTTCTGCAGCCTTTCTATGAGCCTGTTTGGCAGGATCGGGAAGATCATGTTGGTGGGTGACTGGGTCAGAAACACATACCCTAGTCTTGCAAGACCTGTGCGCAACAATCCGGCCATGCGGTTTGCATGCGTGGCAAGTCTGAAAAAGAGATCGTCCCGGAAAAGCTCATGGAACTGGATGCCCAGAAGCCGGCCCTTTGCCAGCAGTGCGCCCTTCTGTTTCATATGGAACCGGAAATCCACCTTCAGCGCGGGATTCGCAATGACGAGAGCCGCCCCGATCAGGGCGCCGTTCTTGGTGCCGCCGATATAGAAGGCGTCCGTGAGATCCGGCAGGTCGGACAGTGTGAGATCATTGCCTTGCGCGCACAGCGCGGAGCCGAGGCGGGCGCCGTCCATCAGCAGGAGCAGGCGGCTCCGCAGGCAGGCATCCCGCACACTTTCAAGTTCAGCCTTTGAATAAATGGACCCGACCTCGGTGGATTGGGAGATATAAACAAGGGCAGGCTTCACCATGTGTTCATCCGTATGGGCATCGACGGCTGATTGGATTCCTGCCGGGGTCAGCTTCCCGTCGTCAGACGCAAGGGAGATGATTTTATGACCGGTTGCCTCGATGGCTCCGGCCTCATGGACAAGGACATGCCCCGTATGGGCGGAGATGACGGCTTCGTGTGGCCGGAGGAAGGCGGAAATGGCGATGAGGTTTGTCTGCGTGCCGCCGGAAAGGAAATGGACGTCGACATCATCCCTTTTCATGCCACGTTTCAGGAATCCGGCGGCTTCCAGTGAAAAGCGGTCTTCCCCGTATCCGTCCTCCTGCATCATGTTCGTGTCGGAAAGCGCTTTCAGGATATCCGGATGCGCGCCTTCACTGTAATCGCTGCGGAAACTGTACATGTCTGTCCTCCTGATGCAGGTCTCTTATGAACGGGTTCTCTGATGAATGTAGCCTTTTATGCAAATGATGTTCTTCTTATGAATTCGATGTGCCCGGACCCTGATGAAAACTGCCTTTTTCATCAGGCTGCCTAGTCGCTTCCTCAAGCCTCAATCTTTTGATAGGCATCCCGCGAAACCCTGTTGAGCAGGCTGAATGAGAGGACGGAAAACAGGATCAGCGCTGAAGCCATGATTGCAAACACCCCATACAGGGACGTCATGAAGCTAAGAACGAAATAGCCAAGAAGGCCGTAAAGAAACAAAATGAAAAATCCCGCCACCATGGCAATCACGACGTTTGCATTCTGCTTGATGGCCTCCTGGGCATTGTTCCATAAGAGTTTGGGGCGCACCAGGTCAATCAGGATACCGGCCGCGTTCATGGGGACAAGTGCCAGCGAACACAGCAGCAGAATCAGGAAGCACATGTCCAGGGGGATTTGAAAAGAGAAGGCCGAGATGATGACCGCCATCAGGGCACCCATGAAGGAAATGGAGTACCCGGCCCAGAATTTCCCGTACACCTGCGTGGTCGGATGCACAGGAATGTTTTTCAGCATCCAGAAGCATTTTCCCTCACGGGAAAAGGTGCTGGAGATGGCTGGATTGATGAGCGTGAGCATGGTGATGAACGCAGCCAGCGCCAGCATGACGAATCCGGCGGATTTGGCATCGCGGATGGCGTCGAAGAGTATTTTCAAGTCAGGGTCGTTCGCGAAATTTCCGCCCATCATGGGCAAAAGCAGGAGCATCGGGGCGACGAAGATCATGACCAGTGAATTCATCGCATAAATGGGCGTTCTGATCAAAAGGCGCCATTCGATGAGGAAAATCGTCAGCATGGGAGACGCCGCCTGATAGGTAAGCTTTTTCCTTCCGGTTTTTTGTTCCGCTTCGAGCTGTGCCATGGCGCCTCTCTGATAGATGACGGTTGCGAGAAAATAGACAATGGCGGAGGAAACGACAGATGCGGCAACCAGGTACAGCAGATTCACAAAGGCTTCCAACCCCGACGAGGCAAGCGCTTTCGTCAGCCAGACGGCGGGAGGGAAAACGCGCCCCATGAATTCGACGATCCCGTTGCTGGTCTGCATGATCGTGAGGATGAACTGCTGCTCGTCTTCCGGAAGGCGGCTTGTCAGGTAGAACTGTCCGCCCATGAAAAACAACAGGAGAAGGATGCTTCCTGCCAGTATCATCTGGTCCCTGTGCCTTGAATGAGCCACGGCATTCATGAGGAGAAGGGCCAGAAAAGCGGAAATCACCAATGGAAACAGAGGCAGCAGGAGAATGCCCAGAAGTGAAACAAGATAATAGGGAATCCCCTTCCCTTCCCCGATTCCGAAAACGAGGGCGGGCGGAAGCATGAAGAACTGATGGAGGCTCTTCCAAGAGGGACCTAAACATCCCGTCAATAACG
>CAZFWQ010000002.1:4317-41575 GCA_964522755.1 uncultured Oscillospiraceae bacterium
GAAGAACATTGCGAAAGGATACTCGGCCAAAAGGACAAGTAAAAATTTGGAGACGAATACGGACTCCTGCCTGACCGGCAGCGAAGCCAGGAATTCGCTGTCCTTGGCCAGGAACAGGGCACTGATCAGATAAAAAAGGCCAAAGAACAGGATGATGGTACCACCTGCCACTGCGCCCATCGTCAGGACCATCTGCGGCGCATGCAGTGTCTGGGCACCCTTGTAGACACTGAAGATGAAAAGGGAATACATGGCAAGCAGGATGCCGAATGTCAAGATCATGACCACGGCAAGGCCCAGACTTTTCCATGGAATTTTTTTTTCCGTCTTCCATTGCCTCAGGGCCGTCGAGATGCCGTATTGGGCATTGAACTGAAGCCTGAACAAAAGCAGCAGGTTACGCATGCTCATCACGCTTCTCTCCTGTCAGGTCAAGGAAAATGCTTTCGAGCGAAGCATCTCCTTTCTGACGCAGTTCATCAAGTGTGCCGACGGCGACGATTTTTCCCTTGTTGATGATTCCCAATCGGTGGCACAGCTTTTCCGCCACTTCCAGCACATGGGTTGAAAAAAAGACGGTATATCCTTTTGCGCAATGGGCATTCATTTCTTCCTTCAACAGGTGGGCCGCTTTCGGATCCAATCCTGTCAGCGGCTCGTCCAGCAGCCATAGGGGGGGTTCATGCAGGAGTGCGCCCGTGAGGATGATTTTCTGCTTCATGCCGTGGGAATAGCTTTTGATGGATTGTCCGGCTGCGTTTTTCATTTCAAACATCTCAAGGTACTTCTCGATATTGATTTTTCTTTGGCTTGAGGGTACGTCGAAAACATCCGCGATGAAATTCAGGTATTCAATCCCCGTCAGCCTTTCATAGATGTCATGGGTGTCCGGAACGAACCCCATGCTTCGCTTTGCATGAATCGGGTCTTTTTCAATGTCATGTCCTGAAATGGTGATTTTCCCCTGGTCGATCGGAAGAACGCCTGCGATCATCTTGATGGTCGTTGTTTTTCCCGCGCCGTTGGGACCCAGAAAACCAAAGATTTCTCCGGGCTTCACCTCAATGGAAATGTCATCAACGGCTTTCACTTTTCCTTTTGAATAGCTTTTGGAAACATTTTTGATGGATAGCATCTGAGGCACCTCGCATCATCACGGTGAAATTCATGCCGTATCCCTGACGCGCAGAAAAACAGCTTATGATGGTTTCCATGATATCATACTTGGTTTGTATTTCAGCAGTCTGAAGGGGTTTCAGATCGAAACGGGAAAAATGGCGTTGTTTGCGGTGGGTTGAGGAGGTTCCGCTTACCGGTGCTGCCTTTTGTACTCCTGCACGGATAGTCCCTCCAGAAAGAAACAGGATGCGATAGGAAAAACGCATTATCAATGATACGATGGTGCAGGCGAGTGGGATGGGTGATGAAGGCCGGACCACCCACGCAAATTTCGCAGGCAGGAGAAACCGAAATGATGAATTGTGTTGTACCCGTCACTTTCTGGAGCATGGGTAATCAAAGCCGTGATGAAACGGGGCCTGTACAATCCCAGGTGAAACAGCCGCGGGAGAATGCGGGCTGGATCCTGCCGTTTTCACAAGACGGCCGCTTCTACCGCGGAAGATTCCATCTTCCCGCGACAGGAACACTTGTCATGGAGTTTGCATCTCCCCGGCCTTTGAAAGTATGGTTTGACGATCTTTTGGTCATTGATGAAAATCTGTATCGCTATTCCTTCCAGCGGGAGGTTCGAGGAACCGCGCTCTATCCCTGCAAAACCGGTGAGCTGGAAATAACGGTGGAAGTGGGTCATCGCCCTGTACATCTGCCTTCCGTGGACGAACAGTGTCCCAGCCGGAACCGTGCAAAAGTGATGGACGCACTGGCACGGCAGTTCCCGGATAGGTTGGAGGTCAAGGCCCGGGTTGAACGGGATGTGACTTGTCCAGCGGCATCGCTGCGGTTTCTGCCCACGCAGTATGCCGAAGGAGGAGAGGTATTCCAGCATATTTTGGCCAGGCTGGCTGATGATTCGATCTGCGAACCACCTTCCATTGATTTATGGTCAACGGCGGATCGGCCGATTGACGTTTTGACACTGCTGACCGAAACAGGAGAACCACTGCGGTGCAGCGCTTCACAACAGGAACAGCGAGTCAGCCTGCAGCGATTCTACTTGCCCGTTGGTACCGTGAATAACCCGAAACAGCCACTTCGCACCGCTGCGACAGACATTCGTGTGGAACCGGTGCTGGAAACGGTGGGCAATATCACCATTGCGATTGCCGGGAAAGGAGGTGATATCTCCCTGCTAGTCCCGGTTTATGAAAGACTGGGCCGCAACGCGCCCCAACGGGAGTATGACTCGATGCGCTGGCCGGAATATGACGCAGTAAAAGGTAAATTGCCGAAACCCGTAATGCCGGAAGGCATGAGGCATTTTACGGAGTTATACGATGAAGCCTGGCGGATGCTCTTCCGCCTGGTTCGCCACCCGTTGAAGGAAAGCGGCATTGTGCAGCCATACATTGCCACCGGCACGAATTTCACACACAGCCAGTTCGTATGGGACACATCCTTCACATCCATGTGTACCGCCTATGCCTGCAGGGCCATGCCCGTCGACACCACCATGAACCTTTTATACGGTGGCCAATCCGATGGAGGCTACATTCACCGCCAGCGCGACACCCGGGACGGCATGCCCCTCCTGTACGAACCGGACTTCAGCCCCAATCCACCCATTCTTTCTGTCGCCGAGTGGGCCATGGCGTGCGTGACAGGAAACAAAGAGCGGCTCCGGCAGGTTTATCCGCTGCTGGTCGGCTGTCATCAGTGGCTGGAAGCCAACCGCCGCCTGCCGGATGGTACCTTTTGGACAACCGGGCTGGCAAATGGGTTGGACAATTCGCCTTCCCTGGGGGATGGATACCCTTGTCTGACCGCGCAAATGGCACATGATGCCGAAACCCTCGGTAAAATCGCGGACGCCATCGGCGAGGAAGAGGAAGCAAAACGCTGGTACTCGCGGTATCAGGAAATTGTCAACGTATTGAACGGGAACCTTTGGGATGAATCGATGGGATTCTACGCCACATCCCTTCCCGGTGGCGGATTCAACCGGAACAAGGTTGTCACGGGTTTCTGGCCCCTATGGGCGGGAGCTGTTCCAAAGGATCGGGTTGAATCGCTCGCACGGCATTTGAAGGATCCCGAAAGTTTCTGGCGCCACCATCCCATTCCCAGTCTGGCGGCAGACTCTCCCCATTTTGTGCCAGGAGGTCAATACTGGCTCGGATCAGCCTGGGCACCCACGAATTACGCTGCCATCAAAGGGTTTGACAGAAGCGGCAGGCATGATTTGGCAGTGGAAACCACCATGCGGCATTTGCAGTGCATGTGGGAAGTGTATAAGGGTACAGGCTTCATTTGGGAAAATTACAGCAGCGAAGAATCCAAAAACGGCAGCTGGTCCATGCATGACTATTGCTGGTCTGCCTTGGGGCCGATTGCCCTGCTGATTGAAGTGCTCCTTGGCATCCAGGTGGATGCCCTTCACAACAGGGTCATTTGGACACCTCCGATGGAACAGGAAGCCGGTATTTCCGACCTGCCTGTCGGCCAGGCCACTGTGAGCTTGCTGCAGAAACAAACCGAAGGGAAATGGTTCATTGAAGTGAAAACGGATTATGAATTCACATTGGAGATGTGCAATGGTGAAAACCGGATGCTTGTGCAGTGTGCGGTTGGCCATTCAGTGATGGAGGTACCACAATCATGAGAAAAACGCCTTTTCGTCAGATACACATGGATTTTCACACGTCACCGGACATCCCGGACATCGCCGGGGAATTCAATGGCGCCGCATTTGCCGGCATGCTGAAGGACGCCCATGTCGAATCCATCAACCTGTTTGCGAAATGCCATCATGGATATTATTATTATCCGACCCGGCTGGGTACGGTTCATCCGAATCTCAAAATCAACCTGCTCAAGGAACAACTGGATGCATGCAAGGCGGAAGGGATCACAACCCTGATTTACACCTGTGTCGGGTGGAGTGAAGACACGGCGAAAAACCATCCCGAGTGGCAGGAAGTCAGCATCGACGGGGTGATCGGCAGCCGGAAGCCATTCAGCCGCCCCTATTATACATGGCAGAAACTCTGCCTGAACAACCAGGCTTACCGTGCGTACATGAAAGCCGAATTCGATGAGCTCCATGAACTTTTCAATCCCCATGGACTTTGGATAGACATTATTTTTCAGAGCCAGTGCATCTGCCCGACCTGCCTGGCGGAAATGCGGGAAATGGGTCTGAACCCGGAAAACCTGATTGACAGGTACAGGCATGACCGTCTTGTTCAAATCAGCTACATGCAGGAAATGCACGATTATCTGAAAACGCTGAATCCCGCGATGGAAATCTATTTCAACGGTCATCCGTATGAAATGGATCTGGAAGATGACGAGGCCTATGCCACGGCAAAAAAACGGGCCTGCAGCACGTTCATCGATGTGGAGTCCCTTCCGTCCGAACTGTGGGGGTATGCCCACTTTCCCATTGCGGTGAACTATATCAACAAATATGATACGGACATCACCATGATGAACGGCAAGTTCCACACATCCTGGGGAGATTTCGGGTCCCTGCGCAACAGGCTTGCCTTGGAATATGAATGTTTCCGGGCATTGGCCAACGGTGCCGGCTGCTGTATCGGCGACCAGCTTCACCCATCCGGAAAAATGGATGCGACAGTATATAAGCGGATTGGCGAAGTGCTTGGCAAGGTGAAAAGCAAGGAGAAATGGTGCCGGGATACCCGGAAAATCGCCCAGATTGGCGTGTTCAACACACGCAGGTCCGGGATTTCGAACCCTGGCGATCATAACGCTGATTTGCCTGTCGAAGGCGCATACAGGATATTGACGGAATTGCATTACACATTCGACATCCTGAACCTGCAGGATGATTTGAGCGGCTATGATCTGCTGATACTGCCGGACAATGTTTTTCTAACCGAAAAGGCGGTCCGGAAAATCAACGAGTACCTGCAAGGGGGAGGCAAGCTGATTGCTTCGGCCTTGTCAGGCCTTGGCGGGAATGAACCAGGCCCTGACGGCTGCGGCTCAAGGTTTGGCAGCAACAAACCAGTCATGGATCGAATCAAGCCGGAGTTCATGCTGGATTGCCTTGGCATATCCTACCTTGGCGAGGCGCAATACAATCCGCGATACATGAAAATAGAAAAATCGGCCTTTCCTGAAATTGAGGAAATGACCTATGTCACCTATGAACGGGGAGTTGATGTGGAAGCTTGGGAAGGTTCGGAGATACTGGCTCCTGTCGTGAACCCGTATTTCAACAGGGGGGAATTCCAGTTCTGTTCACACCGGCAGACGCCTCCGTCAATGGCAAACGCACAAACACCTGCCATTGTCAGAAACGGGAATGCGGTTTACGTCGCCAATCCCATCTTCTCGGATTACGCAAAAAATCGCTGCAAGGTTTACAAGGAGATCGTTGCGGGCCTTTTCAGGCAATTGGGCGTGGAAGCCAGCATCCAGGCGGATGTTCCGTCCTTTGTGGAAATCACGACGCGGTCCATGGACCAGTATGTGATCGTTCATCTGCTGAATTACATTATCGAACGGAAGTCGCGGACAATAGACACCATTGAGGAAATGATTCCCTTATTCAACCGGACCGTGTCCATCCGGTTGGAAAAGAAGCCCGTGAGCATATTCACGTTTGATTCTGAAAACGGAACAGAAACAGAACACCCCTTTGTCTGGGAACATGGCAGGGCCTCGGTTGTTTTGCCGGAAATCGGCGGCCATGTGATGCTTATTGTAGAAAGGGAATGACCATGGCACCTGGCGTGTTCATTTTTCGTTGGGTAAACCTTCCGATTTATGGGTAAAACAACCATAATACTTGCAGACGGAAGGTTCTGGGGATCCGATCGACAGGACTTGTGCCGACTCGGAAAGAGGCAGCCATGAACATTCGCAAACGGTCAGGTCTCGAAGCGGCCTTTCAACCGGAAAAAATCAGAAACGCCATCCTTGCGGCCTTTGCCAGTATTGGCGGGATGTCAGGCAATAGCCGGGATTCAGAAGATTCCGACAGCAAGGCCGCCACAGATACCGACCCGCATGCCGATGACCGTCCCGTCGAAATGGCCGCTGCGATTACCGAAAGCATCGGCCGTGAAGCGGAATCCCGTTATTCCGCGGGGAACCTTCTCTCTGTCGAGGAGATACAGGACCTCGTGGAACAGGGCCTCATCGGGTTCCGGCAGCACAAGGCGGTACGGAGCTTCATCCTCTACCGCACGCGCCATGCGGAATACAGGGAGCAGCTGGCTAAATTCGCAGCGCGGCTGCCGGACCCGGCGAGTTCGTTGGGATTGAAATGCCTCTCTGCCATCCGGCGCGTGCAGCGGGAATATGACAATGCATTTTATCCGGTGGACCTTCTTCTTCGCAAATTCGAATCCTTCATGAAACCTGTCATGTCCGAAATGGAGACGGTCAAGGCATTGACCCGTGCCGCTCTGGAACTTACCAGCAAGGAATCGCCCAAATGGGAGTATGTCGCCTCTGCGTTTCTTGATATCCAGCTTCGGGAAGACATGGGGCTTGAAATGACAAGGCTTGGCATTCATGACTTCATGGGCAAAATCCGCCACCTGACGCGGGAAAACCTATATGGAGCCTATATATTGGAGAATTACTCGCAAGAAGACATTGATGAACTCAAAGCCGCGATGGCGGACAACCGGGATGATTTGCTGACATACAGCAGCCTGGATTTGCTCATGCGGCGCTACCTCATCCATGATGCGGACAACCGCATTCTGGAAACGCCCCAGGAAATGTTCATGGGCATCGCAATGCACCTCGCCATTCCGGAAGGGGAGAACCGGGTCGCATGGGCCAAGCGGTTCTACGACGTGCTAAGCGAGCTTAAGGCGACCATGGCCACGCCAACCATGTCAAACGCCCGCAAGCCGTATCACCAGCTTTCGTCCTGCTTCATAGACACTGTGCCGGACGCACTGGACGGTATTTACCGCTCCATCTCCAATTTCGCGCAAGTTTCGAAATTCGGCGGCGGCATGGGGCTCTATTTTGGGAAAGTCCGTGCGGTCGGGTCGGATATCCGGGGTTTCAAAGGCGCGGCAGGCGGCGTGATGCGATGGATCAGGCTGGCCAATGACACGGCTGTCGCGGTGGATCAGCTGGGCGTGAGGCAAGGCGCGGTGGCAGTCTATATGGATGCATGGCACCGGGACCTTCCGGAGTTCCTTCAGATGAAGACGAACAACGGGGACGATAGGCTGAAGGCACATGACGTGTTTCCCGCGGTCTGCTATCCCGACCTGTTCTGGAGGTTGGCGCGCGACGATATGGATGCCGTCTGGCACCTGATGTGCCCGCATGAAATCCTGAGGGCGAAGGGATACTCGCTCGAGGACAGTTTCGGGGAAGAGTGGGAGCGGCGTTATCTCGAATGTGCCGCGGACCCCGCCATCTCCAAACGGGACTTGGCGGTGAGGGATGTGGTGCGGCTTATCATCAAATCTGTCGTGGAAACCGGCACACCCTTCGCGTTCAACCGCGACACGGTGAACAGGGCAAATCCGAATCCGCACCGGGGGATGATATACGCCTCCAACCTATGCACCGAGATTGCCCAGAACATGTCGGCCATCGAAAGCATTTCGCAGCATACGATGGACGTTGACGGGGATCCGGTTGTTGTAACGCAGACGAAGCCGGGCGATTTCGTGGTCTGCAACCTCGCCTCGCTTGTTCTCGGCAACCTTGGCCGTGCGCCGGACAATGGACTGGAAGCCGAACTGGAGACAGTGATTCCCGTCATTGTCCGCGCACTCGACAATGTTATGGAACTCAATTATTATCCGGTTCCGTATGCGGGCATCACGAATCGCAGATACCGGCCGATAGGCCTTGGCACAAGCGGATATCACCATTTGCTGGCGAAAAGGGGCATACGCTGGGAGTCGCCCGAACATCTGGCTTTTGCGGACGAATTGTATGAGCACATCAATCGGACGGCAATCCGTGCCAGCTGCGACCTGGCGGCGGAAAAGGGTTCCTATCCGTTGTTCACGGGTTCCGACTGGCAGACGGGCGCGTATTTCGACAAAAGAGGCTATCATACCCCCGAATGGGAGGCCTTGCGGCGCGATGTGGCTGAAAAAGGGCTTCGCAACGGATACCTCATGGCCATCGCCCCGACGGGATCGACCAGCATCATAGCAGGCACGACGGCGGCTGTGGATCCGATCATGAACCGGTACTACCTTGAGGAGAAAAAGGGCATGATTGTGCCGCGGGTCGCACCGGATCTGACGCCGGAGACGTTCTGGTTCTACAAGAATGCCCATGCCATTGACCAGGACTGGGTTGTCGACGCAGCGGCCGTTCGTCAGAAGCACATTGACCAGGCTCAATCCGTCAACCTGTTCATCACGCCGGACTTCACCCTGCGACAGGTGCTGTCCCTTTACATCCGGGCATGGGAAAAGGGCGTGAAGGCGATCTATTATGTGCGCAGCCAATCACTACAGGTGGAAGATTGCGACGTATGCACGGCATGATGGGCAGCGTTTGGCCGCACGAACGAGTCACTGCTTCATGGATACGGGCACATGCAGCTGGTGTGATCCCGCATCATGGGGGCAGTCACTGAAGGAGGCGTCGATGGACACGTTTGCATACCCAGCCGGAAGCACTGCCGGGGATTCCCTGCGCAGGAAGCCCCTGTTCAACGAATCGGGTGATATCGACATCGGGAGCCGCCGCATGATCAACGGCAATACCACGAACCTGAACGACTTCAACAACATCAGATACAAATGGGTCAATGACTGGTATCGGCAAGCCATGAACAACTTCTGGATTCCGGAAGAGGTCAACCTGACCCAGGACGTGAAGGAATACCGGCTTCTTGACAGGGAAGAGCGTACGGCATATGACAAGATCCTTTCGTTCCTCATCTTCCTTGACAGTATTCAGACTGCGAACCTGCCCAACATCGGCGGATATGTCACGGCAAACGAAGTGAACCTGTGCCTGGCCATTCATGCGTTCCAGGAGGCGGTCCATTCCCAGAGCTATGGCTATATGCTTGATACCATATGTTCTCCGGAAGAACGGCAGCGCGTACTTTACCAGTGGAAAGACGATCCTGTCCTGCTGGCGCGCAACAAGTTCATCGGCAACCTGTATGAGGCATTCCTGTCCGGGCCTGATGCATTCAGTCTGGTTAAAAACATGGTTGCGAACTATATTCTGGAGGGAATCTACTTCTACTCCGGCTTCATGTTCTTCTACAACCTTGGCCGTCATGGGAAAATGCCGGGTTCCGTGCAGGTAATCCGATATATCAACCGCGATGAGAACACCCACCTGTGGCTTTTCCGTGAGATGATTCTGGAATTGCGCAAGGAGGAACCGGGCTTATTCACCGATGAAAGACTTACAGTGTATCGGGACATGGTGCGTGAAGGCGTGGAACAGGAAATCGCCTGGGGACGCCATGTCATCGGGGAGCGGATTTCAGGGCTCACCGGCGGCATGGCTGAAAGCTACATCCGCTATCTCGGGAATCTGCGCAGCGAAGGGCTCGGTTTGGGCATCCTGTTCCCGGAGCATCGACAGGAGCCCGCTTCCATGACTTGGGTGCGTGAATACGCCAGTGCCAATATGATGAAAACGGATTTCTTCGAGGCGAAACCTTCGGCCTACACAAAAGCGGGAGCCATGCGGGATGACTTGTGATTTGCTTCAATGGCTGCAGCCGCACCGCATATATGTAACTCGCTTCAATGGCTGCAGCATCCGCCGCATATATGTGCGTTCGGGCAGGCTGGCGCAGCGTCTTTCGAGGCATGCTGCAGTGAATTCCGCTTGATGTATCGTGTGGAAGGGTTCACCGCACCGCATTCGGGGCATGTGACGTTACCGCTTTCACGTTCCGCCATCGAGGCTTTCTTGTTGTACTCGGTTCCGCAGGCGGTACATGTCAAGTCATAAAACGGCATTCTGTTTCCTCCGTGGGCTTGTGGAGCCTCAATGGCCGACATATCCATTTGCCGGCAAAGCCAGCATGACGGTCAATTTGTCTTTTATCAGCAAAGAAAAATTCACTGAATGTTATTCTACATGAAGAGCAAGGTTTTTGGCAATTCAGCCACAGTCAGCCTAGTTATTTCCACGGGTCCGGATGTCGGGCGGATTTCCAGATGATTGAGATTCCAATCCGCAAGGAACCCCATGGAGAGATAGGCGCTCCCCCCGTTGAGGTACAGTTCCACACCGGTCGTGTCCATTATGAGGCGCAATTCGGATGTTCCGTCCCGTGATTCAAACGGAGCCGTCTTGTCCAGACAGGTCAGTTGCCCTTTTGGTCCGTCACAGACAATATCCAGGCCAAACAACGAAAATGTGAAGCCAGTTGCGGCCGTATTGCGGAAACTCAGGAAGAGATCATGGGTGCACCGTTCAAGCGGGATTTTGAATGGTGTTTCAGGCGTTATGGCAAGATTGGTTTCCGTCCTGATGTTCCGATGAAGGGAATCGACTTCCCGGATGGGCCAGGTGCAGAGGACAAGTTCATCCCCGAGTTTGCGGAGCGTCATTTCGCAAGGAGTCGTCATGCATTTGTTGAAGGGCATGCCCGGGATGTCGAATGTATTCCAGGCAATGCGGATGCGTCGTCCGTCCGTCTCAGGCAAATTGGACCAGGATTGCGCGGCATAGCTGTGACTGCCGTAATGCAGTCGTTTCACGGATCCTTCCGGAATGAACCGCAGACCGTCGAAGGTGCCGACCTGATATCGGTCCGCGGCTCCGCACAAGATCCAGCGCTCTTCGTCCGCCGCATCCGGGCTGCCCGACAACTCCACCCGGTTCTGCCAGGCTGGCAAAGGATAGAAATCCGGACACTCCGAATCTTCCGGCAGGTCCAGTTCCTGGATGAGCGCCCAATCCAGCAGGTTCACGGAAGAAAGAAGGGCATATCGCGTTCCAGTGAGGTATAACGCCATTACCCAATGTTTTTTGAGGGGAGAGCGGATTATTTTCGGATCCCGGTTCCCATCGGCAATCAGCGGCACAATCGGATTTCGCGGATGTTTGTGAAATGTCCGCCCTCCATCGGTGCTGTAGGCAAGGTTCTGGGTGAACGGCTTGTCTTTCGACAGGATCGACGTGCTGCCGGCTGCCGTGTAGAAAAGCAGGAGGGCCTCATGCTCCGCCGTATTCAGACCGAGCATGTTGTCCGAATCGACAAGGGCGGAACCGGAGAACATGGTTCCGCTTTCATCTGGAAAGAGGGCAGCCTCCTGCTCCTCCCAATGCAGCAAATCCGTGCTGACGGCATGACCCCAGTGCATGTTGCCCCACGCGCAGCCGACGGGATTATACTGGTAGAACATATGATAGCTGCCACGGTAGTGTACAAGGCCGTTCGGGTCGTTGATCCAGCCCCTTTTCGTTGAAAAGTGAAATTGCGGCCGGAACCGTTCCTTGTAAAGATCCGCCTGCCATTCAGGATTGTCTGACTGGCGGACCCGGAACTCCATTTCCGGCGCGCAGGACAGCACGATTTCACCATGTCCGAACCGGCTCACATCGACAGCCATTTCACGGTCCGGATTCACACTGTCCATTGAAAGGTCAAGGTCCAGCAGCAGCTGTCCATCACGGTGGAACCGGAGGGATTTTTTTTGCGCGTGGGCACTGACGGGAAAGAGAAGGTAGCGGTGTTCGCAATAAATCTTCATGGCTGCTCCTGGCTCTGGCAATTTGTATTCATATCAGGCGGATAACCCGAATGAGGGACGGATGAACTTCAAAAACTCCTGGATGTGCGCGTCCCAGTATTCCCAACTGTGGGCGCCTTCGTCTTCCACATAGGTATAATCGAACGGATTTCCGGGAATGGCCTGGAAACGGTCACGGGTATGGTGGGCGGCTTCCTTGAGGAAGTCATCTTTTCCGCAGGCATGGTAGACTCGGGGGAAGGGACCGTCGGCATCCACGATCTTCTTCAGGTTGCCGAACACATCCTCTTCCGTTCCAACAAGGTTCCGATCTCCGTGCATGCGCTGATACATGGGAGCCCAGCGCGCATCGATTTCCCGTTTGCCGTCCGCGCTCTTCGGCGGGTGGTTGTCCGCGCCGGCGGACATGCACCCGATGGCCGCGTATTGCGACGGACGGGCCAGGCCGATTTTCATGCAGCCGGCGCCGCCCATGGAAAGCCCGGAGATATAGTTGTCCTCCCGTTTTTCCGAGAACGGGAAAAAGCCGCGCATCAGCCGGGGAAGCTCATCAGCCACATACGTGAAGTACTTGCCCCCGTGCGCCATATCGGTATAGCCGCTGAGATGGACATTCGGCATCACGACGGCCAGGCCGAGGGGCGACACATACCGTTCGATGGAAGTGCGGCGCTGCCAGATGGTGTGGTTGTCGCTTGCGCCGTGCAGGAGCCAAAGAACCGGATGACTGCCGGAGGCAGCGGCGGTATCCATGCCGACGAGTTTCGTGGCGGACTGGGGCAGGATGACATCAGCCGCCACGCACATTCCCAGAGATTCGGAAAAGAAGTTCACGTGTATCAGCGCCATTTTTCCTGGCCTCCTTCCGGTTGGGCTACCGGCAGCCATTTCAGGACCGTTTGGATTTTTTCGTCCCAGTATTTCCATTGGTGGTCGCCGGGAGATTCCTCGTA
Source organism: uncultured Oscillospiraceae bacterium (assembly GCA_964522755.1). GTDB lineage: Bacteria > Bacillota > Clostridia > DSM-8532 > DSM-8532 > JAEWSN01. The sequence continues at coordinate 17,093 of CAZFWQ010000002.1, forward strand.
GAAGAAAGGCAGCCCCACCTTTGTGAGATGGTCCCGCATGTCCCGGTTCTGCTGGATGAGGAAATCTTCCGAACCGCACCAGATATAGATTCCAGGCTTTGGCCCGTCGCTTTTCGCAAGTTTTTCCGCAACGGCGAACAGGTCGTTTTCGCTGCCCCGGACATTTTCCGCCGGACCGAATATGTTCGTCCACAGGGAAGGCTGCGGACTTTTGTCGTTCTCGCAGATGGTTGCCACGTCAAGACCGCCGGACAGCGCGCCGATGGCTCCGAAGGTTTCCGGCGCGCACAAACCGCATTTCAGGGCACCGTAGCCGCCCATGGAAAGTCCGGCTGCAAAAGTTTTCTCCCGCTTGCTTGTGATGTTCGGGAAGAAGGAGCGGACAATGGCGGGCAGTTCCTGCGAGATGTAGGTCCACCATTTCTGGCCGATGGCCATGTCCGTGTACCATGCCAATTGCGTGCTCGGCATCACGACGGCCATGCCGTATTCGCTGACGTACCGCTCGATGGACGTGCGGCGCTGCCAGATGGTATGGTCGTCGCTCATGCCGTGGAGCAGGAACAGCACGGGCCAATCGCCCTCGTCGGCGGATTTGCCCTCCATGCCGATTTGTCCGCGCGTGGCCTGGGGCAGGATGACGTCCATCTCCACGCACATGCCCAGGATGTCTGAAAAGAAGTCTACATGCAGCAATGCCATGACAGGAACCTCCCTTTCATGTGTTTCTTATGGATGGACGCAATGGAGGCTTAACCGCATTCAAGACGAACGATGATGAAATCACATTCGTTGTGGTGTATGCGCAGATGGCGACTATTCCCCCTTTTGAACCGGGGAAAGCCAAAGCGCGCTGTTGCGGATGAGTTTCCGGAACGAAGGCTCTGCAAAGGAACGCGCGTCATGACCGGGAGACAGGTAGACAATCCGGCCGAATCCATATGTCATCACCCAGGCTGCGGGGTAGATTTTGCCATTGTATTCGTATTCCAGCACCAGTTGCTTTTCTGCAAGGGGGTCCAGCAGGAATTCATAGGGTTCTTCCCCCATGAAGAAAGATTCGATTCCTTCCGTCACCGGATGCGTGATATCGGTGCGGCGATAGTTCAATGTCGCATACGCCGCATGACCGGTGAATTTTCCGCCGTGCATCTGGAGCAGGAAATACGGGGCTGGCTGGATGATGCCGCTGTGAATCGAGAGAAGCTGCCCACCTGTCGCGACAAAGGTCATCAATGCGACTCCGGCAGCTGTCGTTCCCCTTTCCGTCCAGTTGTCCGTGTAATTGATGACAAGGTCATAAGACTTCAAAATGTCTGTGGTGATGTTTGGGTAATCATCGGAAAAGGTCAGGTCAAAGGCGTCTTCAAGGGTTTCCCGCAAATGGGGTTTTGCCGCATTCATGAAATGCCAGTGGGCCAGTGCCGTGTCGCCCATGATCAGGGCGGTTTGTCTGTTCATCGGTGCTTCCTCCATGTTGACCGGATATGCGGGCGCCAAAGTGTCCGCATCCATATTGTACATGTTTTTCAACTGCTTCACATCAGGACAGTCGGACTTTTCCCGCAAAGACGGCGTGACCCTGCTCAAGCAGCCGTCTTTTATGAAAGTCGTCAACTTGCCATTTTATCGGCTAAACGCTCAAATCCCTCCGGTTGTAGAAAAAGTAAGTTGCAATGCCCGAGGCGGCAACAATCACCAGGGACAAAACGACGTACACCGCGTCGAATCCGCCCGTGGCCATCAGGGGGGCGGCTTCAAAGTATTTGAACGGCGTCAGATAGCGCAGGAAGCCAAGCCCGCTGTTCATGTCGACTGCCATGGAAAGCAGATAGGCAACCAGCAGGACGGTTGTGGCGATGGATGACGAGGTTTTCGGATTCCTGCTGACGGCGGAAATCCCGGCACCAATAAAAAGGAATACCACCTGGAGGACGAACATGCCGGCCATCAGGATCAGGATATCGCCTGCAACGGCCTCTCCTTGGCTGTACTGCCCCACGATGGAGACCGACAGTCCCAATGTGACGAGGTTCAGCACGGCAACGTTCAGAAAACCGGCCGACAGTTTGGCCGTGATGATCTTTGACCGTGAAACGGGCTTCACCATGAGGAATTCGGTTGTCTTGTCCCGTTCTTCCTTGGCGATGATGCCCGCACCCAGCATGACCGCGTGGATGGTAGTCATGACCAGCAGGTACAGGTACAGCATCCCGTAAAACCCGCTGGCCGTCCTCAGGTCGAAGTCGCCGAACCCGAGAACCGCCCTGAGCGTGCCTGGTATTTGCGATATGAGGTCCGTTATGGATTGGCCGGAACCCACGTAGGTGGCAAATTTGCCCATGCCGGCGACTATCATGAACAGCATGCCGAGGCTCCAGAAGATCAGGGATTTCAGATTGGCTTTCATTTCTCTCCGGAATACATTCATGAGTCGAACCTCCCTGCGACGTGGCATATCAATCCTGTCAGCGCCTGCGGTGGCCTGCTTGCCGACCAATGGCCGGTTCGCCCGCGCCGGCTTCGGCATTCCCGCGGCGTCATACCGCGTGGATATCTTTCCTGAGATATGCCAGATAACTCACGACAATCGCTGCGACGATGAAAAGGGCACCCACGACAAGGAATGAGGTTTCATACGCAGCGTTGGCCAGGATATAGGAGAGGTCGAAATACTTGAATGGCGTGACATAGCGGACGGCTTTTTCCCCGATGATTGATCCCAGCATGCCTGCGATAAAGAAGCCGAAAACCGTTGGAAGGGAAACCGCGACGACGGACCTGATCTTTTGGGATAGAACGGCGACCAGGATGCCAAGCGGCGCGAACATGAGCTGGACAAGGAAGAGGGTGGCGGAAATCATCAGGAACAACCCCATATCAGCTTGCGGAGCCTGTGACAAGGCAACCGGAACTGTTACCGCGAGGAAGATGAGGTTTGTTGCCGCCAGGGAGGCAAGGGCCGCCATCAGTTTGGCCGTCAGGATATTTGCCCTGCTGACGGGTTTCGTCAGCAGAAAATCCGCCGTTTTCGAACTTGTTTCCTTGGAAACGATGGAAACGCCTAGGTTCATGGCCTGAATGCCGCCGCACAGGAGGAAATAGATGAAAACGGAGGAATAAAACCCGGGAAGGGTGGACAGGCTTCCGACGAGAATGCCAAGGGCATTCCGAAGGGCCTCCGGCACGCTTTCGAGCACTTTCCCGAACGCATCGATGTCACTTAGGATCGACTTGTATAGGAGGATGTACAGGGCGGCCATCGCAGCCATGGACAGCGCCCATGTGATGACCGACTTGCGGTAACGCCTCATTTCATGAAGAAAAATGTTCATGCCCGTCAGTCCTCCTTCTGGTAATAGTGCATGAAGACTTCCTCGAGCGTGGGTTCCTCGATCCAGATGTTTGAGATCTCCACCTCCGAGATGCGTTTCATCACCAGGTTGATATTCCCCTTGAAGAAGAAGCTCAGCATGTTGTCCTTTCTCTCGAGATTGCTCACGCCCGCGAAGCCGAACCGGCTGTCATCGGCGGTCCGGCTGGTTTCAAGGCGGATCTTCTTGTAATTGTTCTCGGTCAGGTCACTCATCTTTTCCGTCCGGATAATCCGGCCGTCCTTGATAATCGCGACGCGGCTGCAGATCCGCTGGACTTCGATCAGGACGTGGGAGGAAAGGAGGATGGTGGCCCCCTTGCGGTTCTCTTCCCGGAGCAGGTCGAAGAATGTCTGCTGCATCAGGGGATCGAGTCCGCTTGTGGGTTCGTCAAGGATGATCAGCTTCGGTTCATGCAGCAGGCACTGGACGATGCCGACCTTCTTCTTGTTTCCGAATGACAGGTCGTCAATCCGTCGCTTCAGATCCAGGTCCATTTTTGCGGCAAGTTCCGCAATCCGTTTGCTGCAATCCTTCCTGTAAAAACTTGCGGAATAATTCAACAGGTCGATGACCTTCATTTTGTCGTAATAGAAGACTTCGGAAGGCAGATAACCGACATCCTTCGATATTTCGGGGGCCCGCGTGATGCAGTCCTTGCCGAAAATCTTCGCACTTCCGCTTGTGGGGCGGATCAGAGACAAAAGGGTCCGGATTGTCGTTGATTTTCCTGCCCCATTGGGTCCGATGAAGCCGAATACCTCGCCTTCCCCGACATCGAAACTGACGTCGATGATTCCCCGCGCTTTCCCGTAGTACTTTGTCAGGTTCCTGATCTCAATGACGTTCATGGGTACGCCCTCCTGAAGATGGAATTTTGAATTTGCCGCCATGCCCCCATATCTATGAAAATTCAATGCTTACCAGGATTCGCCGCAGACATTGACGACAAAAAGCTCCGCAATATCCGGATCAAACTGAATCCCGGAACCGTGCCTGATTTCACTGATCGCTGCGGTGCGGCTGAGGGCCTTCCGGTAGGTCCGGCTGCTTGTCATGGCGTCGAATGCGTCGGCAATGGCGATGATCCTCCCCTGCAGGGAGATTTCATCATGTTTGAGGCCTTTCGGGTAACCTTTCCCGTTCCATTTTTCATGATTTTCAAGAACATAATCGGCAATCTTTGAAAATTCATTTACGGAACTCAATATCCGGTATCCGATCTCCGAATGCCTTTCGACTTCCTGCCGTTCCTCGCCGTTCAACTTTTGAGGACTGTTGAGTATGCTTTCGGCAATGCCGATTTTTCCAATGTCATGCATCATTCCGGCGATCCGGATCTGGTTCACGTCATCCGTGTTGAAATTCATCTCAGTCGCGATCTCCGCGCAGATCTTGCCTACCCGTTCGGAATGAAGCATCTCACGATTGTTCTTCTCAAAGAGCGTGCTCATGATCAAGTCGATTGTCTTGCTGCGAATGCTCGAACTTTCCGCAAGCTTGTGCCGGTACATGTGGTTTTCCGCATCCTTGATTGTCTCCTGGATGCTTTCATCCGAACGGCTCTTGGTTTCACAGCCGAACGAAATGGAAATGCCCACGGTGCGCACGGTTTCATTGCGCGACAGTTCCTTCATGCGCGTGATGACCTTCTCCGCTGTCTCCTTGTCGGTTTTCGGCATGATGACGACGAACTCGTCTCCACCCAGCCGGGCAATGACATCGTCGGCACGGCACCCTTTTTTCATCGCTTGAGCCACCTTGATCAGCAGCTCATCCCCGGTTGCATGGCCAAATGAATCGTTTACAAGCTTCAGCCCGTTAACGTCTCCCATGGCAATGGAAAGAGGCAGGTTCTCATCAATGTCCATCCGCAGGTGCGCTTCTTCAAAAAAACACCGGTTGCATAGTCCCGTCAGCTGGTCATAATAACACAAATACTCAATTTCTTCTTGCCGCTGCTTTCTCTCCGTATAATCCCTGAATGCCAGGACGACGCCGATAATCTCGTCATTTTCATACAGGATTGGCGCAGCGCTGATTTCGATGGGCCGCTTCTTTCCGCTTTTTGAAACCAGCAGGCCGTTTGTCAATTCCATGGCTTGCCTGCTCGCAAGCAGAAGCGAAACGATGCTTTTGCTTTTTTCCCCGGTCGATGTTTCAGTCATGTCAAATATGTCCTGTACCGGTTTCCCCTGCGCGTCCGCTTGCGTCCAGCCGGTCAAAAACTCGGCAACCGGATTCAAATATACGATGATGCCTTTTTGGTCCGTTGAAATGACGCCGTCCCCGATGGACCGAAGCGTTGTCTCCATAAGCTTCTTCTCGACGGCCAGCGCGGACTCCAGCTCCTTGCGCAGCGAGATGTCCTGAATCATGATGCGGAAAACCGGGTCTCCCTCTGAATTCTGTGCGATGGATGCATCCAGGTGCCCCCATATTGATGTCCCGTCCGCGTGCAGCAGCCGCAGTTCGCAGAAGCGTGGCTGCCCATTGGCATAGAGCGCGGTGTGGAGCTTGTAGAAGACGTCCTGATCTTCTTTGAGGATGAAGCGGGAAAGCGGATGAAGCGCAAGTTTGCTGCGGGTTGTGCCCAGCATGGAGGCTACAGTGTGATTGGCCTCCAGGATGATGCCTTTCTTGCTGAGGCTGCAGTATCCGATGGGCGCCATATCGTAGAGGTCAAAATACCGCGCATGGGAAACTTCGAGTTCAGCCTGCACCCCTCGGAGTTCATCGTTCTGCATGGCCAGTTCTATCTCGTGAACCTGCAGGCTGCGGAGTGCCCTCCAGATTTCTTCCGAGGTCATTGTACGGAGAACTTCCGGCGATGCAGCTCTCTTGTCATTCAGAAACTGTTCTGCGCGATGGAGCAGGTCATGGGCTTGTTTGGAGCGATTGTCACCATCATTCATCATTCTGCTTCCTTCGGATTCCCAACCGTCGTTCCGGATCATAATCAAACAGGTCGTGATGTATCGGACACATGATCACCTATCCTAATACTATAATCCTATTTTATGGACTTTGTGTATTTTTTCGGAAATCAGTACCGAACGGCTCTCTGATACAAGCGGCATGATCCGATTGTTTACAAACTGTTCACTGTTTTCCCAGCTTATTCTCATCATTGCGTGGTACATTGATGACAGAAGCATTTGCACGGCTTCCGGCTTGGTTTATCCAATCGGAACGGGATGCGGGTATCCCTTGCGGCAGTGCATGGGCGGTTGTTCTCCGGTAGGGGAGGGGGAGTATCATGGGCTGGGAAGAAGGTTGGGAAGCGGGTTTGAGTGAAGTAAACAACCAGGGGCCGCCTGTGGGGAAGCAGGATGGACCCGGACCGGACATCCTGCGATGCGAATCCGAAACAATTCAAGACGAATCCGAAACAATTCAGGGTGAATCCGAAACAATTCAGGATGAATCTGAAACAATTATTGATGAATCTGAAACAATTCTAGACGAAACTGATTCAATAAAAAGCGAATCCGAAACAATTCAGGGAGAATCCAAATCAATTGCGGAAGCGCATGGATATGCGGCCGTGACAGAGCCTGTCCAGCTTTGGAGCAATAACACCTCTCCCGGAAGGCGTCAAAAAATCGGCCGTCGCAGCAGAATATGGAAACAGATGGCTGCCGCGGCATTGGTCCTTGCCCTGATAACTGGCTCTGTGGCTGGAGTCTCGTTTTTCAACCGGCTCAATGACGAACTTGGTCGGCAATCGGTGCTGGTCGGCAGCCTATCACAGCAGCTTGCAGACCAGAAACTGGCTCTTTCCCAATCGGAGACCGCACTCGGATTGGCACGTGACCTGTCATCGAGGGTGGATGCGCTAAACCGCGCCAACCTTTCCGGCAGCACGGCACCCGATGCGGACATGACGAAGGCTGTGCTCGCCCAGGGCTCAACCGTCACGGACATCGCCAGGCAAGTCGGCCCTTCCGTTGTCGGCATCCGGATGACGATGACGATGAACAGCCGCCGGTACCAGGCGAACCAGGCAACCAGTGAGGGTTCCGGCATCATCATCAGTGCGGACGGCTACATCATGACGAATTACCATGTGGTCAGCTATGCCGATCCGAAAGCTGGAAACAGCAAGGCAACCACCCTGGAAGTCTTTCTGCCTGACGGGCGTTCCGAAAAAGCGAAGTTTGTAGGCGGGGACAGTGAAAACGATCTGGCTGTTGTCAAAATCGACTTGACCAAGCTCAGTGTCGCGGCATTGGGCAATTCCAAGGAACTGCAGGTCGGCGAACTGGCGGTGGCCATAGGCAATCCGCTCGGAATGGAGTTCGCAGGTTCGGTCACGGTTGGCGTGGTATCCGCCCTGAACCGCAAGGTCGCCGGACAGGAGGGTTCCCTGAACCTCATCCAGACGGATGCGGCCATCAATCCAGGCAACAGTGGTGGCGCCCTTGTGAATTCAAGGGGGCAGGTGATAGGAATCAATTCCGCGAAAATATCCCAGACAGGCGTCGAGGGGCTCGGTTTCGCCATCGCCATCGACGATGCCAGGCCGATTGTCCAGTCGCTCATCCTGTACGGGTATGTGAAGAACCGTCCTTATCTCGGCATTACCGGACAGGATATCACGGATGTCATGGCGACCATGTACAACGTGCCGGTGGGCGTTTACGTGACGGAAATCGATCCGGCCAGCGGCGCCGCAAAGGCTGGAGTCAGGACGGGCGACATCATCACGGAAGTTGCGGGAAAACCCGTGACCACGATGGCAGAGCTCAATTTAGTGAAGAAGGCCTACAAGGCAGGAGATACTGTTACATTCACGCTGATGCGCGACACGCAGAAGCTGACGGTGAAGGTGGTTTTTTCTGAAGCGAAATAACAACATTTCGTAGAGATGGCTATTTCCAGGAACGGGGCCAGGAACGGGGCGGTCTGTTCCAGGTTGCATTGCTTCGATGTACCTGCCAGTCTGGTCCATCCGGCGCGATTATGCCGCCCGTTCGAATTTCCCCTGCCGCATCAGGGCGAAGACACATCCGAAAGCCGCCAGCAGCAGGATGCATCCCAATACCCCAATGCCCGCGGCATAGCTGAAGACATCGCTTATGGCCCCGATGGCAGGGGGCCCGAACGTCTGCCCGACATCCATCAGGGTGCTCAGGATGCCCAGCGAGGCACCGAGCTGGCCTTTGCGCGCGACATCCGCCGCCAATGCGCTTGTGCTTGCGGTAATCAATGCAAATCCCAGCCCATAGACCAGTATCAGGGGAGCAATGGCATAGGCCGGTTTCAAAACAGCCAGGAGGAAGAAGGAAAGCGTGCAGGTCAGCAGGCCGGCAACCATCATCGGCAGGCGGCCAAACCGATCCGAGGCCCGGCCGAACAAAGGTTTGAAAAGGATGATGCCTGCCAGCTGTATTCCCAGAAGAAGTCCGATTTGACCGGTTGTGAGGCCGCGTTGCTTCGCATAAAGCGGGAAGATCATTTCAAAGGCTCCATATGAAAAATAGGCACAGGCATCAAGAATGCCGACCAACAGGAGCGGCCGGTATTTCAGCAATCCCCACAACTTCCTGAAAAACGAAATCTGGAGGGCATCGTCCTTTTTCAAGTGGGCAGCCTCTTTGTTTTCAGTCCCTCCAGGTTTGCGGAAGAACCATGCAGCCGCAGCCAAAGCCAGAATGCCGGCGACCCCGGCGATGAGATACACGCTGATCGGGCCTCCGAATTCATAAGCGGCTCCCCCGACTGTTGGCGCCAAAGCCCGGCCGACCATGGTCGCGGATGAATACAGGGATAAGTTCTGACCGGTGTTGCGGCCGCTGAAAGCCGCAATGGCCGCCATTGCGACGGGACCGAAGGCGGCGGTTGCAAATCCGTGATAGAAACGAGCTGCCCCCAGGCCCAGCGGATCCCGCACCAGCAGGTAGAAGAACGGCGCGCTTGCGAAGATGAGCAGGGAACCCATGAGGATTTTCTTGTATCCGTACCTGTCAGCCAAATCACCGGCGAGATAGCTGACAAGAATGCCGGGGATGGTCGAAGCCGATGCAATCCAACCGATTTGAGCACCCGTTGCTCCAAGGCTCTTGGCGAAAAGAGGCAGAATCGGCGATTTTGATATGGTGGAACTGAAAATGGCCAATGCCCCGCAGCAGCCGATCATCAGAATCATGCGCATCCCGTCCGGGATTTTCCTCATGGTCCATCCTTCCCGAATGTCAACGGCCATATGGAGCGGCTCAACGGAACTGTCTGTTTCAGCCTCCGAATGCGATGACAGTCTTGATGATGTCCCTCTTGTTCTCGGATGAAAAACGCATTGCTTCAATTGTCTGTTCGAACGGGAACGTATTGGTGACAATCCGCTTCACAGGAATCAATCCGGATGCCACGGCACGAATAGCCGTGGGATACAGGTTCCGATACCGGAATACCGTGCTGATGGAAGCCTCCTTGCCCATGAGCGCGCCGAAGTCGAATGGCATTACCGAATCCGGCGCCATGCCGACAAGGACGATGCGCCCGCCTCTTGCGACAAGATCCACGGTTTGCCTGGTGGCAACGGTGCTGCCTGCCGTCTCGAAGACGCAGTCGACGCCGCGGCCGCCAGTCGCGTCCATCAGGGCTTCCGTCACATTCAGCGCGTCTGCTTTCCATGCGGCGTCGGCTCCAAGGGTCGAGGCCATGTCAAGCCGTTTCTGCAGTACGTCCGTCATGTATATCGAAGCAACGCCGCGTGCCCTGAGGGCCAGCATCGTACATAGCCCGATGCAGCCGGATCCCAGGACGGCGGCCGTCTCGCCGATGGAGGCGCCGGCCTGCGCGGCAGCATGAAGCCCGACCGACAGGGGTTCGATAAGCGCGCCCTCCATGGTGTCCATGCCGCCCGGAAGTTTGAAGACAACCTGGGCCGGATAGGCGACGTATTCGCAGAACGCGCCGTCATATGGCGGCGTGGCCATGAAAACCACATCCGGGCAGAGGTTGTATTTGCCGCTGCGACAGAATTCACAGGTGCCGCAGGTCCAGCCGGGTTCAATGGCAACCTTGTCACCAGGCAGAAAGCCCTTCACGGCAGAACCAAAGGCGGCCACCTCGCCGCCGCATTCATGGCCGAGTATCATCGGCTTGTCAACCACATAGCTTCCGATGCGCCCGTGCTCATAGTAATGCAGGTCCGAACCGCAGATGCCGACATGACGGATGCGGACAAGCACTTCATTGTCTTTCGGTACCGGAACGGGCCGGGTTTGCATTTCGATCCTGCCGATTCCCGTCATGACGGCAGCTCGCATGAATTGTTCCATATAGGCTCCTCCCCTGTGCTGGCAATTTTTGTGCGGTATGTGGCGAGGACCGGGCAACCGTGTGCACGCCCCTCCTCTTTCACCCGCTCATCATATCGAAGTGTCGCGCGCCTGTAAACGGGGACGGGATATTTGTATTCCCATCATTTTTTGGACGTCGCTTTTGTGCATGTGCCTGGTTCATATGCGGATCCATTGCCATATCAGCTGTATTCTCCCTTCGGCACCCATTTGCCGGATCATGAAAACACCATTGAAAAACCTTGTCGAATAGAGTAGGCTTATAAAGCACATGTTGTACATGGCATTTTCTTTTACACCATATCCTGTGTTTATCGGAGGCAACAATCATGGCACTATCGGATAACGCCATCAAAGTACTGGAGAAGCGCTACCTGGCGAGAGACGTTGAAAACAAGCTTGTCGAAACCCCGGAAGCCATGTTCCGCCGTGTGGCGCACGCAGTGGCGGCTGCCGACGAAGGGCTGGTTTCCGAATCGAAACGCAAGGAGACAGAGGAAGAATTCTATAGCCTCATGATGGACATGGAGTTCCTGCCCAATTCACCGACGCTGATGAACGCGGGACGCCCGCTCGGACAGTTGTCGGCCTGCTTTGTCCTGCCGGTCGGCGACAGCATGGAAGAGATCTTCGACAGCGTGAAAAATGCGGCACTCATCCACAAGAGCGGAGGGGGGACGGGTTTTTCATTTTCCCGCCTGCGCCAGAAGGGGGCCACGGTCAACTCCACAGGTGGAGTCGCGTCCGGACCGGTCTCTTTCATGAAGGTCTTCAACGCCGCCACGGAAGCCGTGAAACAGGGCGGAACCCGGCGGGGGGCCAATATGGGCATCCTGCGCGTGGACCATCCGGACATCCTCGAGTTCATTTCCTGCAAGCAGGACAATGCCGACATCACGAACTTCAACATATCCGTCGGACTTACCGAGTCATTCATGGATGCTGTCGAGGCAGGGGCCGATTACGACCTGATTGATCCGAAAAACAAAAAGCCGGTGAGGCAGCTCAATGCCCGCACGGTTTTTGAAACGATGGTGAAAAGCGCCTGGAAGAACGGCGAGCCGGGCATGATCTTCCTGGACCGCCTGAACCGCTTCAATGTGACGCCCGCGCTCGGGGAGATCGAATCCACGAATCCCTGCGTCACAGGCGATACCTGGGTACTCACGCAAGAGGGTCCCCGTACGGTGCTTGATGTTTTGGGGAAACAGGCAAATCTAGCCCTTCACGGAGTTTATCATCCAACCACGGCGGACGGGTTTTTCAAAACCGGCAGCAAGCAAGTGTTCCAGATCCTTACCGACAGGGGTTATTCCATTAAGGCAACAGCCGACCATTTGGTTCGAACGGTGACAGACATGACGCGATTTTCCAGGGAGGAAACCTGGACGCCGGCAGGAGCCTTGAAACCCGGTGACCGCATCGTGCTGTCTTCCAACAGAAACCTGTCCTGGACCGGAAAAGGAACCGAGGAAGAAGGATTCCTGCTTGGGCTTCTTTTGGGTGATGGGACTTTGAAAACGGAAGGCGGGGTCATATCCGTCTGGGGTGAGGATGAAAATGCAGCAACACTGATGAAGGCCGCAGGGGAAGCTGCCGGCACATTGCCTCATCGTATTGATTTTCGCGGATTCCAGACCATGGATTCGGGACGCAGGGAACATCGGATGAGAATGTCCTCCCTAAGGGACCTCGCGGCAGATTTCGGGATGTTCCCAGGCCACAAGAAAGTATCTCCTCTTCTGGAGCAGACAAGTTCGATGTTTCATGAAGGATTTCTGCGCGGCCTGTTCGATTCGGATGGAAAAGTAGCCGGTTCCCAGGAAAAGGGGGTATCAGTCCGGCTATTGCAGCATGATATTCCTGTCTTGTGCACGGTACAGAACATGCTCCATCGTCTTGGCATTGCATCCACCGTATATGCGGACCGGAAAGACGCATGCATGAAGTCAATGCCTGATGGCAAAGGCGGGAATGCATGTTATGAAACCACAGCGGGGCATGAATTAATCATCTCGGGGGAGAATCTGAAAATATTTTCCGACCGCATCGGTTTCGGGAGTATTGGCAAACAGAAACAGCTTGACGCCCTCTTGGCGGACTATAAGCGAAGCTTGAACCGTGAACGCTTCGTTGCAACGGTTACGGGCATCAACCCGTGTGGCTTTGAAGATGTATATGACGTGCAGATTCCGGAGATCAACGCTTTCGACGCCAACGGAATCATGGTTCACAATTGCGGGGAGCAGCCGCTGCTTCCGTTTGAGGCATGCAACCTTGGATCCATCAACCTGAGCCTGCTGGTGCTGAAGACAGCCGGGAAGGCCGAGGTGGATTATCCCAGGCTTACGCGCATCGTGCGCACGGCAGTCCATTTTCTGGACAATGTCATCGATGTGAATAAGTATCCGTTGCCGGACATCGACAAAATGACGCGCGGCACGCGCAAGATCGGGCTTGGCGTGATGGGTTGGGCGGATATGCTGCTGCAGCTCGGCATCCCGTACGACTCGGATGAAGCGGAAGCGCTTGCCCGCAAGGTGATGGGCCATGTGCAGGACGCGTCCCACGCCGCGAGCGTCAAGCTCGCGCAGGAAAAAGGAGTGTTTCCGTTCTGGCAGGACAGCATTTACAAGGCGCAGGGCATCGCGCTTCGCAACGCGACCACCACCACCATCGCGCCTACGGGGACACTGAGCATGATTGCGGGCGTATCAAGCGGTGTCGAGCCCATGTTCGCCATCGCCTACATCAAGAATGTCATGGACGGGACCGAGTTGTTCGAGACGAACCCGTATTTCAGACAGGCCGCGGAAGAGGGCGGGTTCTATTCGGAAGGGCTTATGAAACGCGTCGTGGCCGCCGGCACGCTGCATGGCATGGATGATGTGCCGGAACCCATCCGCCGCCTGTATGTCACAGCCCACGACATTTCCCCGGAATGGCATGTGCGGATGCAGGCCGCGTTCCAGGCCTTTACCGACAATGCCGTGTCAAAGACGGTCAACCTTTCTCATGAAGCCACGGAAGACGATGTGCGGGAAGTGTTCATTCAGGCTTATCGAACGGGCTGCAAGGGCGTGACCATTTATCGCGACGGGTCGCGCGGACTCCAGGTGCTGAACATCGGCAGCGTGAATGCGGAGAAGAAAGCCGAATCAACCGGAATGGCGGCAGCGGGAGCATCCGGTGCGGCCAAGGCCGTCAAGGCGGCCGGAAGCCTTCCCCCAGCTGCGGGAAGGGCGACCGGCTCCATCGGCGCTTCGGCCCCGGACGCGCCGGTACAGCCTGTTGCGGCGGAAAATGCGGGCGTCGGCAATGCCGTTCCCAATTACGGTCACATCGCTCCCCGTCCGCGTCCTGAAATTACCACCGGGTTCACGGAAAAGGTGAAAATCGGCTGCGGGAACCTTTATATCACGGTCAATTACGATGAGAACGGCATCTGCGAAGTGTTCACGAACACGGGCCGCGCAGGCGGATGCCCATCCCAGTCCGAAGCGACCAGCCGGCTGGTGTCCATCGCGCTTCGGTCGGGAATGGATGAAAAGGCGATTGTGGAACAGCTCAAGGGCATCCGCTGCCCGTCCACCATTCGTCAGAAGGGGCTGAAGGTGCTGTCCTGTCCGGACGCAATCGGAAGGCTCATAGAGAAGGTCAGCAACCACCGCAACGGAAACGGCTCGGTGCATGCGGAAATCGCGGCGCCTGCCGCCCAGCGTTTCATCCGCCCCATGCCGGACCTGGTTCGTCCGCAAGAGGAGGATGTTCCGGATGGAAAAACCAGGTCTGCGGGCGTGCCTGCAGACAATGTGTCCGTCGGCATGCCTTCTGCCAATGCGCCTGCAGGCGCATCAGCCTTGTCATGGGGAAGGGCCGCGGGAAGCCCGGCAGATGCCAGGGCACGCATTGCCCTGATGGAAGAGGACGAGGACCTGCAGGGAAACTTCAGCCACGATTGCCCGGAATGCGGCGAAGTGATGGAACATGAAGGCGGTTGCAGGATCTGCCGGAGCTGCGGCTATTCGAAGTGCGGATGAACCTCGCCGGCATCGTGCCGGGGACAGCGGCAGGAAGGAAGGCATATCGATGAAGACGGAGCAGGCAGGCGCGCTCCCGCAGGATATCCGGGCATATCTCAACCGCATTGGCTACCGGGGTCCCCTCGACGGCAGCGCGAAAACCCTTGCGGGCTTGCAGGAAGCACACGTGAAAGCGGTTCCCTATGAAAACCTGGACATCCTGATGGGGGTTCCCCTGTCGCTGGAGATTCCCGACCTGTTTCGGAAAATCGTCAGGAAACGGCGCGGTGGGTACTGTTTTGAGCTTAACGGACTGTTCGCATGGCTTCTGGAGTGTCTTGGCTATCCTGTCCACCAGCACATGTCAAGATTCCTGCGCGATGAAACCGCCATACCCATGCGCAGGCACAGGGTGCTGAAGGTGGAGGCGGAAGGAAAATTCTGGCTTTGCGATGTCGGTGTCGGGGGCCCTTCCCCGTGCCGGCCCCTGCAGATTGAAGCGGGGCTTGAACAGCATCAGGGAGAAGAATCATATCGCCTGAGGCAGGATCCGTTTCTTGGATGGATCGTGGATGAATTCCGCAAGGGCGCGTGGATGCAGTACTATTCCTTCACGGAAGAGCCCCAGCTTCCCATAGATTACGTGATGCCGTCATACTGGTGCGAGCACGCGCCCGAGTCCATTTTCAAAAAAGGGAACATGATCTCGATCCGCACTCCGGACGGACGAAATACGGTTGCGGGCGACGAATTCCGACTATTCACGAAAGAGGGTGTCCATGCGTTTGTCCCGGAATCGGAAGAAGCCCGGAGAGATGCGTTTCGCACCTATTTCGGGATTGACCTGGACCAGGCGTGATATGAAGGGCCTGCCACCCGGGAGGAAGAATGACTGACAAAATCTCCGAATCCGCCACACAAGCAGATTCAGAAACAGAATCCGGCTTCAGGCCGGCAATCGTGCCTGTTCCAATCCCTGCCGCCAATCCTGTCCGCCGTCATCCCGACTGGGAAGCGGAACAGGCGCATCTGCGATATACCCTTGATCTTGTGGCAAAAACCCGGGGGGAATCCGAAGCCACGAAGCACGGCATCGACAGCGAAGTCAGCCGGCTCAAGGAAACCGGCGACCCGGACAGTTCCATCGATTACGTGGACCTGTCCGTGAACCTGCTCATTCAGGGCTCCCTGGAACTGAAGCTGCGCAATCTCACGGAAGCAGCCCGCAAGCCTTATTTTGCCCGTGTGGATTTTCGGGAGGATGGGGCCGCGCGGGCGGAACCGATCTATATCGGAAAAATGGTGCTCATCCGCGAGGAAGACATGAAGCCGGTCATCATCGACTGGCGCGCGCCCATCTCCTCCCTCTATTATGAGGAACGACTCGGCGATGCCCATTATCTGGCGCCCCGGGGCGACATTACGGGGCAGATGTCCCTGAAACGTCAGTACACCATTGAAAATGCGGAACTGAAGAACCTGTTTGACATCGACATCACGACAAATGACACCTTTCTGCAGTCCTATCTGGGTGCCAATGCCGACAATCGGCTCAAGGACATTGTTTCGACAATCCAGGCGGAGCAGAACCGCATCATCCGGGCCGACATGTGGACGCCGCTCATCGTGCAGGGCGCCGCGGGCAGCGGCAAGACGACCATTGCGCTGCACCGCATCGCCTACCTCGTTTATACGCATGAAAAGACATTCAAGCCGGAAAACTTCATGATCATCGCCCCTACGGCCCTTTTCCTGAATTACATATCCGAAATCCTTCCGGAACTCGGCGTTGACCGTGTGCGCCAGACGACGTTCGAAGACTTCGCGATGGATCTGATCGGGAAACGGTTCCGCATGAGGGATCCGAACGAGAAGCTGACCGTTCTGGCCGAAAACAGGGACCCCGTCTGGGCGAACCGGCTTGCGTCCGCATCCCGCCTGAAGGCCTCCACCCGGTACAAGGCCCTGCTCGATCGCTTCATGGACGAGAAGGAGCTGGAAATGCTCCCTGATCGCGACTTTGCCGTTCTAGGCGAAGTGCTGCTCACGAGGCCGGAACTGGTGAAGTTGTTTACCGTCGAGTACCGCCGGTGGCCGGTGAAAAACCGTCTGGAAGAAATGAAGAAGCATATGGTGACTGCCGCGAGGCGGAGGAGGAATGCGCTTGCCGCAAGGATAGAGCGGGAATGCCAGGCACGCATTGACGCACTCAAGGCCGGAAACGAATCCGAAGTGGATATCCGCCTTCAGATCATCACCGCCTACGATGAGCGCGACAGCCGGCTGCACCATCTGCAGAAAGACATTTCCGGAACCATTTCCGCGTACTTGTCCGGGATCATGAAACCGCAAGCCATCGACTGGTACGGGCGGTTCGTCGCCTGGCTCGCGGAACGCGCGGCCGACGAGGATGAGGCGTTCGCGGCATCCTGGTCTGCCAAGGTGCTCGCGGAGCGGAAAATCGAACTGGAAGACCTGGCGCCGCTCATTCATCTCAGGTACCGGATCCACGGCCTGGACGAGAAAATTCCCGTCCGTCACATCGTCATTGACGAGGCACAGGATTTCAGCGCGTTTCAGCTTGATGTCATCCGCCGGATCATCCCGGACAGTTCCTTCACCATCCTCGGTGACTTATGTCAGGGCATTCATTCATACAGGAGTCTGTCAAGCTGGGAGGAAATACAGTCCCAGGTGTTTCAGGACCGACGCAGCAAGGTGCTGATGCTGGAGCAGAGCTACCGTACCACGGTCGAAATCATGGATGCGGCGAACCTTGTGGCCACGCGCATGAACATTCCCGGCGTGGCGATGGCAAAACCCGTCATCCGCCATGGCGAATCCGTGAGACTGCAGGTGTATCGGCCGGAAGACGCAGGCAGGTTCATTCACGGACGGATCGCCGCGCGCCTGAAGGATTTGATGGCGGCCGGGATGAAACTGCTCGCCGTCATCGGCAAGACGCTGGAAGAATGCCGGGACATTCATCGCCATCTTGTGCGGGTGATTCCGGAAGTCCGCCTCATCACCGGAGCGGAAGGCGAATATGGCGGCGGCGTGATGGTGATGCCAGCACACCTGTCGAAGGGGCTCGAGTTTGACGGTGTGATTCTTGCGGACGCCGGCGCGGCAAGGTTTTCTCAAAGCCAGACGGATTCAAAGCTGCTATATGTCGCACTTACCCGGGCCATGCACATCCTTGACATTCACTGCGTCGGCGAACCCTCTCCGCTGCTGGAGGGCTTGCCCGTGGACAGGGTGAGGGAGGCCATGGGAAGCTGATGCCGGCTGCATGCGGGCAATCGCGGCAGCGCGCCACAGGCATCCCGCAGGCAGGCGGCATGCCTCTGCGGGCAGGCAACAGGTACCCCGCAGGCACTCCCCCGCAGGCAGGCAATATGTCTCCGCAGCCGCCGATTATGCAAAACGATGAAAAGTCGATATAATGGATAGGAACCTTGATTGGCGTGCAGATACGGCAAAGTCGAATTTGCATGACAGTCCATCTTCATCTTGCAACGCATGAAAGGGAGGAAACATGGTTTTTTGTCCGGGAAAGCAGGGCGCCTGCCGGTTGCCGGCCACCCTGCTGCTGTGCCTGGCACTCATGACGGGATGCGGCCCGGCGACCGGGGATGCCACGGGAACCGTTTCAGCCGCAAGCGCCAAGGCATCCGCGAAGACGCCCGCCATAGCCACCGAAGCCAGCGCATTGCCGGATGCAGGTGTCCTGCCATCCGCCAGTCCCGAGGCCGGCGTTTCCGCTGCGGCGCAGACAACGGCTCAGACAACGGCTCAGACGGCGGCTCAGGCTGAAGCGGACGGGGAAGCCCCGGCATCGGATACGCCCCCGTCCCGGGAGGCATTGTCCATTTTCCCCGGAGTGCTCAGGGCGATGTCACTACCCCGGGAGGAAGTGCTTGCGACCCTGGGGGAAGGATTCGAAACCTATGACAACGTGTCCCGCGCCTTCAGCGTGTATACCTGGGCCGAATCGAATCTGATGCTGGAATATGACAGCCTTTCGGGTCGCCTTCGCACCATCCGGGTGGGTGAACGATCCATATTCCTCGACGGGGCGGACTACCAGGAGGCCGACCTGAACGGCGATGGCATCAAGGAAGGAATCTGCTCTTTTGAGGACATCCGGGACAGCGCAAGCCTGGCTGGCGCCGGAGTGGATCCGACCAATCGGCGGGAGGGTCATGTCGCCATCCTGGACGAACAAACGGGAAAATCGATAAGCGAGTGTTATACGCGGCCATTCGGGGGATTCTCGAACTTGTCGTTCCTGACCGCGTACGGCACGGACAAGGAATGCCTGGTCATCATCGACACGCAGTCCTACTGGGAGTGCGATGTGCTCTCCTTTGCAGGGGGGCAGCTCGTCAGCATGCTGCCGGCGGATGCGCTCCAATTGACTGAACAAGCGAAGGTAACCAGGTTTCCGGACAAGCCGGACCGGGTTCAGCTGGATGTGGAATCCGTGGGGCTCTCCTTTGACTGCCTGATGCCGGAACGGCTGCAGGAAGCCCTCGCAGATGGGCAGGAGTTCAGCCACAGGTTTCTGGTGAACCGCAAACCGGTGATCACCGATGACGGCTTATCCCTTCAGCTGCGCAATTCACTGCAGGTGATGCTGGGTGAAGCGAAGGATTCCGAAGGGACGCCCATCGGCCGCCATATCGACATCGGACAGGTCACGCAGGAATACCGCTATATGGGAAAGGGTTCGTGGGTCCTGCTGAAGACTTCAGGCGGGCCGAAATACGCGGATGCCGCGCAGAGCGGAAACATCACGACGGAAGACCTGACCGTGGGCCAGGCCATCCTGTTCTCCACGCTCTATGATTTTACCGAAACATTTGAACTCGACCCGGAGCTTTTCACCGATGTCGATCTTGTCGGGGGAATCACCTTCAAGTCTGAAGGCATGCGCATCAACGTCATCAATGCGCGTATCGCCAACATCGCCATGGAGGAGGGCTGCCTGCTGAAAACCGTCCGCGGGCTGGCTGTGGGAGATTCGCGCGGGGAAGCCCTGACGAAGTACGGTCAGCCTGATTCCGGATATTTCGAGGATCGGATATGGACGTACTGGTTCTACCGGGAATTCGAGGGAGCCGGAGAACGCATCCTGTCCCTTGACAGTTTCGCCATTGCGTTTGCCGGGGATAAAGTGGACCAAATCCGCATGGATGCATATGTTCCGATTGATTGAACGGATAACGCCGCCGAATCTGAAAACCACAGCCATCAAGGAGGAGCATCATGACCTGGATATACAAGCTGGAACGGAAATATGGCCGATATGCCATTCGCAACCTGGTGAAGTACATTGCCATCCTCAATGCTGCGACGTTCGCCGTATTGTTCGTACTGGCTCCGGAAGCGCAGGACCGCATGTTCAACGCGCTGGCCCTCATCCCCGCGCTGCTGTTCAAAGGGCAGATCTGGCGGCTTTTCACCTATATCCTGCTCCCGACGACCATGAGCCCATTGTGGGCTGCCTTGTCCATTTACCTCTTCTACATCATCGGAACTGCCTTGGAGCGGAACTGGGGTGCCTTCCGGTTCAACCTGTTTTATCTCATTGGCATGGCAGGCACCACGCTGGGCGCCATGATCGTCGGCCTGCTGATGCCGGGCTTCCCGGCCACAACGGCCACATACCTCAATCTTTCGCTTTTCCTGGCGTTCGCCACCCTGTTCCCGGATTATCAGCTGATGATTTTCTTCGTGCTGCCGGTGAAGGTGAAATGGCTGGGATGGCTGCAGGCGGCTTTCATCGCATGGACCGTTCTCTCAAGCCTGTTTTCAGGTCAGTGGGGCATGGCCATCGCACCGGTGGTTTCACTTTTGAACTACCTGCTGTTTTTCGGGCGTGACCTTTACAGGGGGTTGCATCTGCGCGGCAGCGTGAACAGCAACCGCAAGAAATACTTCGACGCGATCAACCGCGGCCAGGCGGAACGCGAAGCCAGACAGAAAAATGACGACAACATTCGAAGGTTTTAGGCGTGCTCCTGATCTTCCTGAATCATCTCAAGAAAAACGACCGCCATGTCTGGGTCAAAATGAGTTCCAATCCCCTTTTTGATATGGGCGATCACTTTGTCATTCGGCAGTGCGTCCCTGTAATACCGGGATGAACTCAAGGCGTCCCATACATCGACGATGGCGAACATGCGTGCATCCCTTGGAATTTGCACCCCGGCCAGGCCGTTCGGATAGCCCGTTCCGTCCCAGCGCTCATGATGATGGAAGGGAATGTCCGTTGCCAACTTAAGATACGCTATCGGCTCAAGAATTGTTCTGGAGTGGATCGGATGCTCCTCTATGATTTTTCTTTCAGCGGCAGACAATGCACCTGGTTTCTGGAGAATGGAATCGGCAATCACCATCTTTCCGATATCATGCAGCAAAGCCCCCCTGCGGATATGTTCCAACTGATCATGCTCAAACTTCAGCCGGATTGAGAACCGGAGTGACATTTGCACCGTTCTCTGACTGTGGCCGGCTGTTTCCTTTTCCCTCAGTTCCAAAGCCCGTGCCCAGCCCTCTATTGTGGCATCATAAGCTGTTTTCAGTTCATTCGTCCTCAATGAGATCTTCTGTTCGAGCGTATCATTCATTCGTTGGGTTTCCGACAAAAGTTCCTGCGTTTTCTGCAGCAGGTAGGAGCGCGAGATGGATAAGGCAATTTGATCGGCTGCCTGCATGCCCCAGCGCAAAGTTTCTTCCGTAAATGAATGGATGTCATCAAATGCGATGAGTGCGCAGCCTAGTTTTTGTGAACCTGCCACCAACGGAAGCGCCATGACGGCACGTGCGGGAAACAAAAGCGAGATGCCAGGGCTTTGATAGGCAGTATGGTAGATATCCTCCACTACAATGGGCTGCAGGCGAGACAGGGCATCTTCTACAAGTGGATTCTCAATGGCCTGCGCGTTCAGTTTCGGGTATATCTCTTTCATGGACCCGCAAGCCACACCGGGGTGAAACCGGAGGGTCTGTTCATCCCAAAGATTGATGAAGGCGCTGGAAGCCTCGAACAATTCGGCCAAGCGCTCTATAAGGGACTGCAGGGTCTCGCTCGGGCTGTTTCCTGCCAAAGCGTCCCAGGTGATTTTATTCAACAGGTTCAGATATCGTTCACGAGATCGAAGCGTCACTTCGGCCTTCACTTTATCCGTGATATCCCTGATGATGACAAGCAGGACATCTTCACCGGTTAAATTCAGAATGCTGCCGCTGATCTCTACTGGAAACACCTCGCCATTGAAGCGTCGGTTTAGGGATCGGAGCACTGTTTCCTGCTTCACCGGGGAAATGCCGCCGAGGTGTTCATCGGTATTCACGGATAAGGTTGGATTCCCGTCCGCCAGGTCATAAGCCGTTTTGGTCAGCAGCTCTTCATGGGTGAAGCCATACATCCGGCAAGCTTCCTGATTTGCATCGAGAATCCCGCCTGTCAGATTCTCCACCAGCAGGGCATCGCGCATCCCTGCAAAAATACCTTCGTATCTTTCCTTTGATTCCTGCAGGGCCAAGGCAAATTGTTTTTCCGTTGTCGTGTCAATCAGTGTGATCATTCGGCCCGTCAGTCTGTCGCCCTGGAAAACAGGAGCCGTTTTCAACAGGACATAAGGTCGCGCCATCAGATGGTTCAATTCAATCTGCTGATGCTTGGCCGATGACAATACGTCCTTTACATTGTCTGACAAAAATGTTTGGAGTTGATGGCTCGTATGAAATCCGGCAATTCTCAAGGCCGCCCCATTGGAGTCTAAAATGTTGCCATGAGGATCAGTGATGATGATGCCCTCTTCCAGGCTTTCCATCACAATTTCCCTGGCCCTGGGGACAAGATCCAGCCTAAAGCTTTTGGTCGACCCCCACAGCAGCATAAGACCTGAAATGGAAAAGGCAAACGGCGTCATGTCAAGGTAACCGAACGGATTCAGATTCACAAATTGGGCCACATTGGCAAGAACGGGCAGGATGGGGATCAGGATATAAATGATGCGGTATCTGTAGATCGAATCCGTGACAATGAACCGGTACACCAGAAGCCCTGTGCCGGTGGCAATCAGCAGGTACGAATAGGCGAAATGAACCCAGAACATAGGTCCGTAGACATTTTCCATGACATTTCTGCCATCGATGACAAGCAGGTAATTCTTAACCCAAAAAAAATGATGCCAATCATTTGTCCAGCAAAAAAACAGGATGATGGCTGGGATGAAGAAAAGGGAAGCTGAGAAGCGCTTTCCTTTGAATTTTTCCCACGGGTTCAGTGAGAGCGAGAAGATCAGCCAAAGGGGTGGAAGCGTCACAATTCCAATGTATTCGATTTTTGCCCACAACACCATATGTTCCAACACTGAACTTTTCAACTCTGCGGCATAGAATACCGACCAGACAGTCAGGGCGGCCATCAAAAAACCCAAGGCTATGGCACCTTGTCTTTCAGGGGTGCGAAATGCGATGATGCATACCATGGCTGTCAGCATGGCAGAAATCAAAAGCAAGGCCCAATAAGGTACATCAAAATGGACCACGTTATTATACCTGCTTTTCCGCTCTCAATCGGGACGGCGGTGGGGTTGCAATGGCTTCATGAAGTGTTTCCACTAAACCTCCTGAATAATAACATAAAACGGTCATCAAGCATACCAGTGCCTGATTGCACAAGCTTATCATGTCATACCCATGAAAATCCTTGCCGAAACTTCCGTGCGGCATTTTCAACAAGGGCCTTGTATCTCTTAGAACGTGGATTCCATGCGTGTTTCACCATGCGGCGACTGTTGCGGCCTTCTTGCGCCCCTTCTTTTTCTGGGGTACAATGAACGTTAGAATGATTCGGTTCCCCCGCTCTGCGCGATGAAGCGTCCAGGTTGTCCGTGTTTTCCCGTGGCGGACTTTGTACTGCGGGAGGGGGCCCTGGCACTCGGTTCGCCCAATACGGCGGAATTGGAAGGATGTGACTCGGAGCCATGAATGTTACGCATCTTGAAAGACCATACGCTCCGGAACGCTACCTGCTCGACTTCGACACGGATCGCATCCCGCATGAGGAATACGATGCCGTAATCATCGGGAGCGGCATTGCCGGTGTCTATACAGCCCTTTCCATGTCACGGGCGGCACGTGTGCTCATCATCACGAAGGAAGCCATCGACATGAACAACTCCGTCCTCGCGCAGGGCGGCATTGCCGTTTCTCTGGACCAGGCGGATTCGGCGAACCTGCATTTCCGTGATACGGCCTATGCCGGGGCAGGACTGTGCGACGAGGATGCAGTTCGGACACTCGTCAGCGAGGCGGCCGAAAACATTGCACAGTTGTGCCTTTACGGCGTGAACTTCGACAGGGGGTCGGACAAGCAACTCTCCCTTACGCGGGAAGCGGCCCACAGCCGAAACCGCATCATCCACACGGGCGACGCCACGGGCAAGGAAGTCTGCGACACCCTGGTCAGTGCCGTGCGGGGTCTGGACAACGTCATCATCCGCGAAGAGACATTTGCCGTGGACCTGATCACAGTGGACGGGGTCTGCCGCGGTGTGCTCGCGATGGATGAAAAAGGCGATCTGCTGGCGTACGCCGCTCCCGTCGTCATTTGCGCATCGGGCGGATACGGGAGGCTGTATGCCAATACGACAAATCCGGAGGTTGCCACCGGGGACGGTGCCGCCATGGCATACCGGGCCGGCGTCCCCCTGATGGATTTGGAGTTCGTCCAGTTCCACCCCACGGCCCTGTTCCACCCCT
>CAZFWQ010000003.1:0-21655 GCA_964522755.1 uncultured Oscillospiraceae bacterium
GGGGGAGGCTGGCGGGACCCGGGAAATCTTGTTCATGGACATGCCGCAGGGGGGGACGGACCGTTTAAGGGAAACAGTGAAGTGCATTCGTGAAAAAATCATCCGGCTCGGTGGAGAAGTTCATTTCGGTGCCACTGTCACTGATATTCTGCGATACGACGGGCAGGTCTTCGGCATACGGTATCATGCCGGACAAACTGCAGGATCCCTTCCTGCCGAGGCCATATCGGACATCGCATCGCAGCCTGAAAGGCAGGATATTCATGAACTGGATGCCGATCATGTGATCCTGGCCATCGGGCACAGCGCCCGCGACACTTTCGCCAGGCTATTCGACAGCGGCGTCCGCATGGAGCAGAAGTCCTTTGCCCTTGGCGTGAGGATAGAGCACCCGCAGGACTTCATAGATAAAATTCAATACGGTAGTTTTGCAGGTCACCCCGCACTCGGTGCGGCGGCCTATAAAATGGTCGTTCATCTGAAGAACGGCAGGAATGTCTATACTTTCTGCATGTGTCCTGGAGGCTCCGTGGTTTCGGCTGCATCGGAGGTGAACGGCCTGACCACAAATGGCATGAGCCGGTATGCGCGGGACAGCGGAAATGCCAACAGCGCACTTCTGGTGACCATCGGCAGCGGCGATTTGGGCAGCGGCCATCCTCTGGCGGGCATTGCATTTCAGCGCAGGATGGAAGCGGATGCGTTCATTGCGGGTGGCGGCGGATACAAGGCACCTGTTCAAAGGGTTGGAGATTTCATGCGGAAACGCAGAACGCAGTCATTCGGGTCGGTTCTGCCAAGTTACCTGCCCGGGACCGTTTTTTCGGAAGTGGATGCCTATTTGCCGGAATCGATAGCGGATTCCCTCAGGCAGGGCATCGCGGAAATGGATGAATGGATGCCCGGATTTGCCTACCCGGATGCCGTGCTGACCGGCGCCGAGACGCGCAGTTCCTCACCGTTGCGCATGACAAGGGGAGATTCGCTTGAGGCGACCGGCATCAGGGGATTGTATCCCTGCGGCGAGGGGGCCGGGTACTCCGGAGGAATCATCTCAGCCGCAGTGGACGGCATGCTTTGTGCTGAACGGATATTGAAAAATCATGTCAATCGCCATTTGCTTTCGCAATTCTCAGGAAAGTATTCATGAGGTCTGTCAGCAGGCTGAAGTTGATCGGTTTTGGAATATACGCGTCCATCCCGCATGCCAGACAGCGTTCCCTGTCCCCGGAAAGGGCGAAGGCAGTCGTTGCGATGATGGGAAGGTGCTTATCGGCGCCGGCCGGATTTTCCTGCTCTTGTTTCCGGATTCTTTCGGCCACTTCAAATCCGTTCATGTCAGGAAGCTGGATGTCCAGCAACAGGATGTCAACGTGGTTTTCTTTCAGGATTTGAAGGCCTTCGCGTGCATTTTCCGCGACCAGCAGCCTGAGTGCGCTTTTGGCAAAAAAGCCTTCCAGCACTTTCCGGTTGAAAGCATCATCCTCAATGAGTAAGACACTCGCATCCTTTTCCGAGATCAGCAGCCTGGCACGAGGATCGGTTTTCCTGACCAAAGTGCGCACCGGTTCCTTGTTTCCAGCTGTTTTCAAAATGATGGAAAAGCTGAATTTGCTGCCGTTTCCCAACTTGCTGCTGACAACGATGTTTCCCTTCATCATGCTTATCAGCTGCTTTGCGATTGGCAATCCCAGACCGCTGCCCTGGATCCGTTTGGAAAACGGAGCCTCCGATGTGAAGAATACATCGAACAGACTGGAGATGTCCTCCTCCGATATGCCGATTCCGGAATCGATGACGTCAAAAACCAGCTCAAAGTCATCACCAAGGCTTTTGGCCAGGTTCACCAAAACCTCGATGGAGCCCTTCTCGGTGAATTTTATCGCATTCCCCAGCAGGTTGACTAAAATCTGATTGATTCGTGTCGGATCTCCAATCACTGTCTGGGGTATTGCCAGATCGACTGTGCTTTTCAGTGTCAATCCTTTTTCATCACACAATACTTTAACTGTTTTCAGCGTTTCCCGAAGCAGGTCATAAAGGGAGAAGGACTCTTCATAAATCTTGTAGGCGCCGGTCTCCATTTTCGACAAATCGAGAATGTCGTTGATGATACTCAGGAGGTGGCTGGAAGACTCAGCGATGATGCCGACCATTTCATGCTGATCGGTGGACAGTTCCGTCATCATCAGCAACTGCGTCATGCCAATAATGCCGTTCATCGGGGTCCGGATTTCGTGGCTCATGTTGGAAAGAAACATGCTTTTTTGCCGGTTCGCATCTTCAGCCTGTTTTTTAGCATGTTCACTATCCTTCAGCCTGGAATGGAAATACTTGTTTGAGATGTGGATGCCGACGATTTCGCCGAGGGTCTCAAGATACAGCATGAGATCTGCAGTGAACATGCCTTGCCGTTTGTCATTCAACTGAATCAGGCCAATCGTTGCGTTCTCAGTCTTGACGGGAATCAAGGCCAATGATTCATAACCGCAGGCATTGCAGTAATTCCGAGAGTTGCCCTGTCGTTCATCGGCGCTTATGCCGGCTAGAAACGCCGTGGTGTTGCCGGACCAGAAGCTCCCGCCGTTTGTGAAGAATTCCTTGGATGAGTCGCACTGGCCACGGATGATGTTTCCGCACATGCACTCAAGGAGGTATTGCCCCGGTTCTTCCGCCTGCAGACGGATGCCATCCGCATCACGAGCGCACAGGCTGGTTTCTTTCAGGATGAATGCTTCCGGAAACCCATCATAAACGTAATAAGGGTAATCACCGTCATCTTCAAGGCGAATGGCGGCACATTCGCACCCGGAGATTTTTTTCAACCTTCTCAGCAGCGTGGCCAGGGCACCACGGAAATCGGCGGCGCCGGACAACTCGGAAACAATGACATTGAGCTCTTTTTCCCGCTCAAGCGGCATATCGTACATGAAAATCCTCCCGGAGTCCTATTCTCGCCACCTTGCATGCCAATTTCAATGCCGCCATGCATGCCATTATGAATGCCAATTTGAATGTCAATTTT
Organism: uncultured Oscillospiraceae bacterium; assembly: GCA_964522755.1. Lineage (GTDB taxonomy): Bacteria > Bacillota > Clostridia > DSM-8532 > DSM-8532 > JAEWSN01. The sequence goes on from CAZFWQ010000003.1 coordinate 3,026, forward strand.
ACTGCCGATAGGTGCGCCGACATGAGCGCAACATATATATTTACCTCATTTGGAGCTGGTGAAACGGAATGCTGATGTATTTTCAATCACAACGGCAATCATTCGCAACATGAAGCACTATGAGTCATCAGGAGCAATCCCGGATGATGCTGAGGTTCGATCAGAAACCCCCTTGCCGCCGAAAATCAGCGGAAGGCAATCCGGATGATGCGGCAGGGCCTTCCTGCCGTCGATTTGACGCTGCTCCCGACAATATGGGCAAAGCCGCCGTGAATCAGCTTCTCGAGCAGGCGGTTTGCGCTTCGGGGCGCCATGCGGCAGGCTTTGGCCAGTTCTGCCGGAGTGAACGTGTCTTTGCGTTCGAAATCCATAAGGCCTTGCAGCTTCATGACCGTGTTCAAGCTGACGCCGGACTTCAACGCGGCTTCCTGGAACCGGCCGTCAAGAAGCGCGTACTCTTCAGCCGCCGCAGGCTCTTTCGGCAGCATGGGACCGATTGTCTGATGTTCAGCGACAAGATACGCGCGGTTGCCTCCGCCCTTTTTCGCCTTGAGAAGGCCAAGGTTCGCATTGAATTTTGCCTCTCTCGCCGTTTCCCCGTAGCCAATGCCGATGCTGAGGCTGCCGAAGCGCATGCCGCTCTTCCCGTTCATCAGGTTGAAGGAGCGGAACTGCTCCGTTTCCACCTCCAGCAGGTTTTTTGTGGTGAACAGCATGAACTTCCCCATCTCCTTTTCCACAACCGCCGCCTGGACGCGTTGCGCGAAAAGGTAAACCTCCTGTGATATCCCCATGGATTCCAGTGCCATCTGATACTCGTTCTCACGTATCAGGGCATGTTCATCCGGCAAGTCCTGCTCAATGGCAAGAACGACAATCTGACGCTCCTCCGCCATGCGTGATTCCCGCTTGAGCATCAGCAGCTGCATTGCGTCGCGGACGCTTTCAGTGGACGGGTCGAGTATCATGCAGGGCAAACCCTGAATTCCGAGTGCCTCATATACGCTTGAGATGCCGGTCAGGCAGAAGTCGGCCTTCCCCGAAGCGATATTCCGCTGGTGAAAACGAATCAAGTCTTCGAGGAAACCCTCGCGGAAAGCCGGTTCACCGTACACCCGGGGCAAGGTGCCGGAAGCGCCGATATGCCGGAATATCTCCATGACTTCCTCCGGTTCATAGGAATCGAGACTCACTTTTTCCGCCTTCCACCCCTGCGTGCGAACCGCCTTCAGGAGGGCTGACAACAGCTGTGCCGCATCGCGTTTGACGTAGGCCCACGGCTTGTGTGACAGCACGACGTGGTTGAGCAGGTCGAAAGGGATTCTGCCCGTGAAGAGGAGGCCGTCCATCAGGGGCTCGACTTGCCGGATTTGTCTTTCTGCCGGTACGGTATCTTCCGTTTCCAGGAGGATGGTTTCCGTTTCAACAGCCGGATGCGTTTTTCTCAAGATATCATGTACCATTTCAGTCATGCGGTGATGTCCAACGATGGCGATTTTCATCCGGCTTCTCCGATCCGGGTGCGCTTATCCGGTTTGCGCCATTATACGGCTGTGCCGGAAACATGCTGTTCAGCCTTTCATTGCGCGTCTTTTCATCATTTTATATGAAAAGGCAATTCGGGTCAAATTACGGCCATATTATGGCTATTGGCATTTGTGTATGATGTTTTCGGTTGGATCATATTTTCGTTCACGGAGGATCATCATGAGATACATACCGGAACCTTACCGCATCAAGATGGTGGAACCGATCAGGATGCTGACGCGCAGCGACAGGGAAGAACGGCTGAAGGAAGCCAGGTACAACATATTCAACATCAGATCGGACGATGTGTACATAGATCTGCTGACGGACAGCGGAACAGGGGCCATGAGCGACCGGCAGTGGGCTGGCATGCTGATGGGCGATGAGTCCTATGCGGGAGCGCGCGGGTATTTCAAGATTCAGGATGCCGTGAAGGATATTTTCGGTTATGCATTCGCACAGCCTGTCCATCAGGGACGTGCCGCAGAACAGGTTTTGTTTCCAAGCCTCATCAAACCCGGACAGGTTGTCATTTCAAACACGCATTTCGATACCACGCGCGCCCATGTGGAACTCGCCGGAGGCACGCCGGTGGACCTCGTCACGCCTGAAGCGACAGACACGCTGCGCTACGCGCCGTTCAAGGGAAACATGGATGTTTTGGCGCTTGAGCGGATGCTGGCTGAAAAGGGCGCTGAAAAAGTCGGGCTCATCATCATGACCATCACCAACAACAGCGCGGGCGGGCAGCCGGTATCCGTCGAAAACATCCGGGCTGTGCGCGCCTTAGCTGACAGATATGGCATAACAATGATCATCGACGCCGCCAGGTTCGCGGAAAACGCCTGGTTTGTCAAGCAGCGCGAACCTGAGTTCAAGGATGTCCCCATCCGGGACATCATCCGTGAAACCTTCAGTTATGCCGATGCCTTCACCATGAGCGCGAAAAAGGACGCCATTGTGAACATGGGGGGACTCATCGGCGTCAGGGACAACCCGGGCCTTGTCGAAAAAGTAAAGAAACTGACGGTGCCGTATGAAGGATTCATCACGTACGGCGGACTGGCCGGAAGGGACCTGGAGGCATTGGCCATCGGTCTCTACGAAGGCACGGAGGAAAGCTGGCTGAAATTCCGCATAGGCCAGATGGAATACCTGGGGTCGAAGCTGCAGGAACAGGGAATTCCGTTTCAGTCTCCTGTCGGCGGCCATGCGGTATTCATCGACGCGAGCGCGCTGCTGCCGCACATCCCGTACAACCTGTTTCCCGCACAGGCCCTGACGCTGGAACTGTATCTGGAAGGCGGCATCCGCGCCTGCGACATCGGCTCGTTCATGCTTGGGAATGATCCGGAAACCGGAAAGCAGCTGGAATCCACCTTCGAATTCTGCCGCCTCGCCGTGCCGCGCCGCGTATACACCCAGGCGCACCTGGACTATATCGTAGATGTCCTGACGGACATCAGGGACCGTGCCGGCACGCTCGGAGGATATCGCATTACCTGGGAACCACCCGTGCTTCGCCACTTCACGGCCCACCTGGAGCCGGTTTGCTGACTTCGCTCCCATATTCCGGTTTGCTGACTTTACACCGGTATTGCCGTGTTGCCGGCTTCGCTCCCATATTCCGGTTTGCTGGCTTTACGCCTGTTCCGGTGGATTTCAGAGATCCCTGATGGCATCCATGGCAGGCATATACGGCATGCCGAATGTTTCCGAAACCGCCTCGCACGTCAGTTTCCCGCCGCATGCGTTCAAACCGCCGCGCAGTGCGGCGTCTTCCTGCATGGCAGCCTTGACGCCCTTTTCCGCAATTTTCAGCAGGTATGGCAGCGTGGCGTTGGTCAGTGCCCACGTCGATGTTTTTGGAACGGCGCCCGGCATGTTCGCGACGGAATAATGGATGACGCCGTATTTTTCATAGCAGGGGCTGTCGTGCGTTGTGATGCGATCAATGGTTTCAATGCTGCCCCCTTGGTCAATGGCCACGTCGACGATGACGGAACCGCGCTTCATGGTTTTCACCATGGCTTCCGTCACGGTCTTGGGTGCCTTTGCCCCGGTTACCAGCACGGCGCCAATCAGCAGGTCAGCCTTTTTCACCTGGTCTGCCACGGCATATTCACTATAAACCAGGGTGGTGATTCTTCCGCTGAACAGGTCATCCAAATACACGAGGCGGACCGGATTGATATCCAGCACCGTCACCCTGGCACCCAGGCCCACGGCCATTTTGGCAGCATTGGTACCGACTACGCCGCCGCCGACAATCACGACTTCGGCCGGTGCGCCGCCGGGAACCCCGCCAAGCAGCACGCCCATGCCGCCGTTGTACTTCTGCAGCAGGGTCGCCCCAACCTGGACGGACATCCTTCCCGCCACCTCGCTCATTGGAGAGAGCAATGGCAATGCGCCGTTGGGGAGTTGGATGGTTTCATAGGCGATGGCCGTCACGTTACGGCTCAACAGCGCTTCCGCCAGCTCGCGGTTTGCGGCAAGGTGCAGGTAGGTAAAGAGGATCTGCCCTTTTCTGAATTTGTCATATTCAGATCTAAGCGGTTCCTTGACTTTCAAAATCAAATCAGCCCCGGCAAAAACAGCATCGGCATCCGCTACCATTTCCGCGCCGGCACTGACGTATTCGTCATCCGTTATCCCGCTGCCAATCCCCGCATTCGCCTGAACAAGGCACCTGTGGCCCCGGATGTGGAGCGATTGCACTCCGGCCGGTGTGATGGCGACGCGGTTTTCATTGTTTTTGATCTCTGTCGGTACGCCGATGATCATGGCAGAATCCTCCTTGAAAGTCTCAATGGGGCGGATTGATCTGCAAGGATCGATTTGGTCTGAATGGATCGATTGGGTCTGTAAGGATCGATTGGGTCTGAATGGATCGATTGGGTCTGTAAGGATCGATTTGGTCTGAATGGATCGATTGGGTCTGTAAGGATCGATTGGGTCTGAATGGATCGATTGGGTCTGTAAGGATCGATTGGGTCTGTAAGGATCGATTGGGTGATATGTGGAATCATGTCATGGCATCACGGTCACGCCTTTTTTCACGGTCGACAGAACCACGTTTGTCCTTGTTTTTTGAACGCCCGGGACGCTTTTGATGCGGTTCAACAGCTTCTCCAGCGTTTCGGTGCCTGCAGTCACGATTTTCAGGACATAATCGAAATCGCCTGCAAGATAGTGGCATTCCATCACTTCGGGTTCAGAAGAGACATGAGACACAAACCCTTCGTTGTATCGTGGCCGCTCCATGCTTACGAGCATGATGGCCATCAGGTGGCTGCCCATTTTCGCAGGATTCAGGATGACGGAATACTTCTCCACCACGCCGCTCTGTTCCAGTTTCCGAACCCGTTCGCTCACAGCCGGAATGCTCAAACTGACACGCTGGGAAATCTCCGATACGGTCATCCGCCCGTTTTCAATGAGGCAGCCGAGTATTTGCCTGTCAAGTCCGTCCATGTTCATGTTTTCCTCCTATACTGTAGCATATGAAACAATTATTCAGTAATGGAGAGCAAAATGCAATAATATTTTAGTTGAAAAATGAATATGAGCTTAAAAATTTCATAATTCACCGCAGATATGCACTGTACACTTAAAAATACAAACACAAACCCGTGAACGGCATGCAATCTTGACGGGCAGGTACAGCCAATGATAGAGTGACATTGTGAAAACCTGACAAGAATACCGAGTTTTTCCGATCCTTGATTGAAGCAGATCCTGATATGCGGCACACAAAGGGTTGTTCATGGCATCCGGAGGCCATGAAGCGGACAGCAGCCGATCCCTGCTGATGAAGCGGGCAGCAGCCGATCCCTGCTGATGAAGCGGACAGCAGCCGATCCCTGCTGATGAAGCGGACAACAGCCAGTCCCTGCAGATGATGCAGGGCGCATGGGAGGATTTGATGAAGCAGCTCATCAGAAACCGGGTCAGCAAGGTCGCCACCTATATGGAAATCCTGTTGTCCTTGTTCATCATAGCCGGCATACTGATTGTCAGCGTCAGCGTTGCGACCGATCTGGTCCGTGACATTCCGGCACTTTGGAGCGGACGGCAAACGTTCGACTTCACCGCTTTTCTCGGCCTCATCATGAAGCTCATCATCGGTGCCGAGTTTGTGAAGATGATTTCGAAGCATACTGCCGAAAGCACGATTGAAGTGCTTCTGTTCGCCGTGGCTAGAAAAATAGTCGTTGCGGATTCCGGATATTTTGATGTCGGCATCGGCATATTGGCCATCGCCATCCTGTTCCTCATAAAAAAATACCTGACTGTGACTGTGAATCCCAACGGCTATATCCTGGAGGGCGACACATCGCTGAAAGAGTTGAACGCCATGGCAGGAACATCCCTTTCCAGTGAAGATGGCTTCACGGTCCGGGAAATTTTGAACAAGGAACTGGAACGCCTCGGGAACCGCCCGCTGGTAGGGCTCACCATTCCTGTCAAGGACGCCCAATTCAAGATTTTCTCCATGAAGGAAGGAATCATTGACGCAGTGGAAGTGACCGGCACGCATCCAAAGAAATCAAATCGCCGGTGGTTCTGATATGAATGACATTCCAATCGCGCTGACCAGGGAAGCGGCCATTGAAATACTCTGCGAGGAACCCTTGCGGCAGTTCACGATGATCACCCTGCTGCGGGGCATGGACAATCCGGCATGCTGCACGGCAAACGGATGCGTTTTCGCGCGGTCACGCAGGGACAATGGCGACTTCGTGCTGCTGACGGCAGATTCGGCTGAACGGGTTGACCCGCTGCTGACACTGCTGCGTGACAGCGATGAAACCGTGCACGTTCAGGGAGACAAGGCGGCACAGCACATAAGACGGCATTTTTCCATCGGCAGGAGTTCGGATTGCCTGCAGCTGTACTTGCCGGAATCCGTGCATGTGGCGGCAGATCCGACGGGCATCATCGATCTGGAACCCGGGCATGCGGCGTACATTCACCAACATTATGGCGATCGTGCCGATACAAGTGAAGAATATCTTCGTGGACGCATTGAGCAGGCCCCCGCCATCGGCGTGATGGTGGAAGGCGTGCTGGCAGGTTTCGTGATGACCCATGAAGAGCTGACAATGGGCGTCATGGAGGTTTTGCCTGAATTCCGGCGAACGGGCCTGGCCACCAGGCTCGTTTCAAACATCGTGATGCGCATGAGGGAACGGAATCTCCCCTGCATCATCGAAATTGTCGTGAACAACCATGCATCGCTGGAATTAGCCGAGGCAACAGGGTTCGTGCCGCTTCAAAAGGCGCATTGGATCCATTTGAGGCAAACGCCGGTGCCGGTGAAATGAACCGCGACAGGGTGAACATGCACGGATCACGATCCGTCCAATGCCCCCAGCAGGATTTCATTGAATGCTTCCGGCTTTGTTTCCATCGGACAGTGCCAGGCATCCGCCACTATGTGCAGCTTGAATCCCTGCATCAGTTTCTCCAGCTCATACGCATTGCCGACGGGAACCCATGTGTCGTTCGCTCCCCAGATGCCGGTGACCGGGACGTTTATTTTTCCCAACTGATTCTGATCGATTTCGGTTGAAGTCATGACCATGTCGACGAATGTGCCTTCAGTCCCGGGCTGTTTCAATGGTGCCAGGTATCCGACCAGGTCCTCGTCTGTTACCGGACCGCCATAAGCTGAACCGAGCAGCTGCCTGATGCGGCTTTCAGTGAGCAGCACATACCGGCCGATGACCTCGAACCAGCGCTGCACGGGCGGATAGGCGAGTGCGTCAGCATTCCTGCTATCACCCGGCAATACGGCTCCATCAACATAAATCAAGGAATCAACCCTGTTTTCATCCATCAGGGTCATTGCCGTTACCGTTCCCGCACCCATGGAATGTCCCAGCAGATGCCATTTCCCGTTATCCGCATATTCATCATCAATCAGATCCAGGAGATCCCATAGCAAGTCGGCCCGGGTTTCCTGGGAATGGTTCAATTTCCTTGCCCGGCTGCTGTACCCGAATCCGGGCAGGTCAACTGCAACAACCCTATACCCCGCATCCAACAGGGGCTGGACATTTTTCCCGAAAGAGAAGGTGGAACCGGCCAGTCCATGCACCAACAGGATTTTACCGATTGGCCGGGACGGCTCCCAGACACGGTAATGGAGGTTCGTTCCATCAACGGTGGCATATCGGCTGTTGTCAAAAATCCGGTTCTGCAAGCCGTCGGGTTTTGGCAGCGGAATCAGGAATGGCAAAAGAGAAACGACAACGATGACCATCAGCAGGATTTTCATGATTTTCATCTTACATTGTCACCAAACCTTCCCTGTGGACGACAACAGCCATGTTCCATCCGTGAAGCGCAGGCAGCGCGGGGATATGCGCCTTGCTTCCGAAGCATCGTGAGTGACAAACAGCAAGGTGGTTCCGGATGTTTCAGCTTCTTCCGTCAGAAAATCGAGCGCATCATCCTTCAATTCTTCATCAAGGTGGGCCATGGGTTCGTCAAGCAGCAGCAGGGCAGGCCTGGGAGCCATCGAACGCGCAATGGACGCCCTTCGCGCCTCCCCTCCGGAGACATCGCCCGACCGCCGGTGCTGCAGGCCGGCGATGGAAAATCTCGCCAATAGGTACTGCACTCTGTCCTCTGCTTGTTGTTTTCCCATATCGTGTAAACCGAAACGGATATTTTCCGCAATGGTCATGTGGGGCCATAAAGCAGGGGTCTGGAAAACAAATCCGATATTGCGCCGGTGCGGAGGAACCCATGTGCCTGAACTGGAAACAACAAACCCGTTGACCGCGATTTGACCGGCTTCAGGCATATCCAGTCCTGCGATGGCCCTCAGCAGTGTGCTTTTTCCACACCCGGATGGGCCGCAGATGGACAAATGCCCACCGGAAGCCACTTCCAGGCGGAAGTTGTCGAGGATTCTGCGCCCGCTTCTGATTCGGACAAGGTTTCGAATGGACAGAACCGGCACGGGCGGGGGGAAGACTTCGGATTTGATGTCATCGGAATGGACGCCGGCAGATTGGATGCCATCAGGGGTTGAAAGAAAATCGGACGACCTGGTCTTGTTCATGCTGGCCTCCTCAACTTCGGCGCACTCACCCGCTGCAGGATGAAGCCTATCGACAGGGCGATCAGGTAGAGAAGCAGACAGAGGCCGGAAACGACCTCTGATTGTCCGTAATGCAGGTAGTTGTATATCTTCAGGGTCAGGGTGCCGGCTCCGGGAGGCACGAGCAGCAGGGTCGCCCCCAGTTCGCCTGCAGTGAGGACGGCCGCCAGCAGTCCCGCACCCGCATACGCTCCGGACAGAAGCGGCAGATGAACGCGGAACAGGGTTTGCCTGCGGTTTTTCTGCAGGATCAGGGCGGCATCGAACAGGCTGCGGTCCATCTGCTTCATGGAGGAGAGCAGCAGGAGCACGGAAAAAGGGAGAAACCTCAGGGTGCAGGCCAGGATTGGCATGAAGAGCGTGCCGTAGAGTCCCGTCCACCCTAAGGCATCCCCATTCCAGACCTGTATCAGTCCAATCCCGATCAAAGGCGACGGCATGGCGAGCGGAAGCATTGTCAATACCCACCATATGTGATGACCGGCACGTTTCCCGTCAATGGCCATCGCGGCGGAATGGGCGAAGGGAAGAGTCAGCACTGCGGTTCCAAGACAGATAAGGCCTGTGTTTGCCAGATCCGGAATGGCGTCCGTCAGCCATTCCAATGACGAAAAGGCAGGCCAGGTCTGTGCGGTCAGCACGAACAGGGGAACGAGCAGCTGCAGGAGGAAAAGCACCACGGACAGACCGGAAAGCATGCGCATCCAAGGCGGCAGGCGGATCGACCACCGGTTGGCTTCGTCCCGGCCGGCGGGGGTGAGGGGGAGCCGGCGCAGGGAGCGTTGAAGCGCCCATGCGGCCGGAAGCGAGATCAGGAGCATCGGGACGGACATCAGGAAGGCATGCGCCGCGTCATATCGTATGCTGTATTCCGAAAAAATGCCCAGTGAATAAAGATTCACCTGAAACAGCGAAGGCACGCTGTAATCCAGCAGGCTCACGAGGAACAGGAAGGCAAACGACGCCGCGAGCCCGGGCGCGGACAGCGGGAGCAGGATGCGAAGCACGGTTCGCCTGTCATCGGCGGATACGCGTGCCGCTTCGAGAAGTTCGGCGGGCATTCCCCTCATGCCCAGCAGCAGGATTCCAAGGGAAAAAGGGAGCAGCGCCATCATCTGCACCCATCCGCTGATGAAAAACCCCTGGTCGGGGATGCGCGGCAGCCCGGCATTTCGCAGCAGGCCGTTCACCATCAGCAGCAGGGCATTCCAGGCCATGGCAGGGATATGGGGTGGGATGGCGGCGGATGGGATCATGACGGCCGCAAGCCGGCGAAGTCGGCCGGATTGCGTGAAATGAAGGGCCCCTGCCCCGATGAACCCGATGGCGGTTCCGGCTGCCGCTACGCAAAGCGCGAATGCAAGTGTCTGCAGCAGGAGGGCCAGCCGTCTTCCTCCCGGAAGAATGACGGACAGCCAATCCCGTCCATCGGCCAGCGTGCTGCTTATCGTGAAGGTCAGCAGCAGCAGCAGCGGCAGTCCGGCCAAAAAAGCATACGCAAGAATCGCAGGCGAAGAAAACCTGATGCGGCGGATGAGGTATCCATGCCGTCGGGATATTTCGACGGATCTGCCTGGGTTCGACCCGTCGCCCGTCATTGGATGAACAATTCCGTCATGTCGGCCTTGGAGGCTTCCAGTGACCTGTAAATATCCGCCAGATTGACTGACATGCCCTTCACCACCCGGCCGCCAAGGTTTTTGCTGCTGATGCCGACATCGCGGCACGGAATGTCTATCCATCCGGCTTTCAGGAGGATGGCTTCGGTTTCCGGCCTCAGCAGCCAATCCACGAACTGCTTGCCGATGGCTGTGTGCGGGGCGCCTGCGATGAGTGCCACGGTATTGGGATTGACGAGTGTTCCCATTTCCCCTTCACCCTGATCCAGATAGACGACTTCAACAGGAGCGCCATCGTTCACGGCCCCATAGGCATCGTCCGTGTCAGTCAGGCCCATGGCCATCTGACCCGACACAACCATGTCGCGCACGACGGAGTTGCCGTTCACCGCTTGAATTCCCTTGTCCCTGGCGCTTTTGAACCATGCAAGCGCCTTGTCGTGTCCAAGCCCGGCATAGAGGGCGGCGGCATGCGTGGCAGTAGTGCCGAACATCGGAAGGGCCATGCCGACAAGCTTCGGATCGACGGCAGAATCCATCAAGCCGAGCAGTGAGGAAGGATATTGGTCCTTTGACACCATTTCCTTGTTGACAAGCAAAATGCGGGCACGACCGCCGAAACCGGTCCAGTATCCGCCGGCCTCCTTGAACGCCGCCGGAATATCTTTGGCTGAAGGGGAGAAGTACGGGGCAAGAATTCCTTTTTCCTGGAGCAGGATGGTCTGGATGAACTCATTGCTCCAGAATACATCAGCCTGCGGTTTGCTTTTCTCCGCCATCAGGCGGTTCACGAGGCCGGTTGTCTTGGCGGCTTCCACATCATAGACAGGAAGGACCCGGATGCCGGTCTCATTTGAAAATTGCCTGAAGAGCGGTTCAGAGAAAACCTGGTCCACGGCGGTGTAGACGACCAGCTCTTTTTCGGCGCCGCAGCCTGCGGCAAACAGCGGGACGGCGAGGAATATCGGAATGATTGCGAGGATGGCCGATTTGAAGGAGAAAGTGCGAAAGATTCCACTGTTCATCAACATTCACCTCGCATATGCTTCGATTAATGAAAGCGGCTGATCGGAATGGAAAACGGCATTGCCGTACTTGCACCCCTGCTGTGCTGTGATCGGACAACACGGGAATTCCAGTGCGGCAACGTTTTTTGCTCTGGAACCATGTTTCAATCATAACGGAACTGTCCATCTCCGGCAAGCCCTTGCATCAGGGAGCCTGCAGGTCCGCCCGCTAGAGCTGACCTGATACGAGAGCCGTGACGGGCATGTTCATGAGCCTGATGTAAGCGGGCGAACTGTTGGCTAGGTCCAGATGCGTGCCGACGGCTGAGACCCGTGCGTTCTCCATCACGATCACCCGGTCCGCCCGCTCGATGGTCGTGCGCCTGTGCGCCGATATGAGGGTGGTTCTTCCTTTCATCAGGGTATGAAGCGCGTCCAGCACGCTCCTTTCCGACTCCGAATCAAGGGAAGCCGTGGCTTCATCCAGCAGAAGGATGTCCGGATTGCGGACGAAAGCCCGTGCAATGGCAATGCGCTGTTTTTGTCCACCGGAAAGATTCGATCCGTTTTCCCCGAGGATCGTGTCATATCCGTGCTCCATTCCCATGATGAAATCATGTGCGTTGGCTTTTTTTGCGGCCTCGGTGATTTCTTCCACTGTCGCGTCAATCCGGCCGCAGGCAATGTTGTCGCGAATGCTCAGGCTGAAGAGGTGTGTATGCTGGGGAACCGAGGCGATTCGCCGGCGCAGGTCATCCGGCTGCATCCTGCGGATGTCTGTGCCATCGATGCGGATGCGCCCGGAACCGATTTCATACAGCCGGGGAATCAATTTCATCAGGGTGGACTTGCCAACTCCGCTCGCCCCGATCAACGCAATGGTTTCGCCAGGCTGAACAGTGAAGCTAATATCCTCCAGTACTGGTTTCCGACCATATCCGAACCAGACATGGTCGAACATCAGGTGACCTTTTTTCATATGGCTATCCTGGCATGGATGAGCTTCCGCCAGCGGGATCTTCTCTGCGACGCCCATGACAAGGCTGACAGACTGACTGGCAGCCAGGTTGTCGGCGATGCCGCCCGCATCAGTCGCTGAATCCATCAGGCTGAAGATTCGACGGACGGACGCGATGGAACGCCGTACTTCCATATAGAGATCGGATAGTGACAGGACGGGGCCATAGATCATTTCCGTGTACAGCAGGAAGGCGATGAGGTCGCCGGGTCCCATATGACCCTGATACACGCGGAATGCGCCGAATCCGGTGATCGCCAGGAGGTAGAGGGAATTCAGCAGGCCGTTGGCCAGGCCTGTCCGGGAGCGGACCCGGACAGCCTGGACGGATTTATCCAGGACGATTCCGTTTTCACGATGGAACAGGCCGGTTGCTTCGCGTTCCAGTGAGAACCCGCGGATGACGTCGATGCCGGAGATGGTTTCCGTCACCACGGAAGTCAGCGTGCCCATTTTTTCCTGGACGACGGTTGAAATTCCCTCCATTTCCCCGCCCAGGCGGTTCGTCACGATCAGCGCAAGCGGCAGCAGCGTGAAGAGGCTCAGGGAGAGCATTGCGTCAAGGCGGAACAGTAGGAACAAGACACCGGCGAGGGACAGGACGCTTTGCAGCAGATGGGCGATGCCGCCTGAAACGACTCCCTGGAACAGGTTGATGTCATTGGTGAGGATGGAGGTGAAATCCCCGGGGCCGCGCGAATCGAATTGGGACATCGGAACTCCCTGGAGCCTGTCATATGCGTCCTGCCGCAGTTTTGCCGTCACTTTCTGGCCGATTCGCCCAAGAAGCAGGTTCTTCACATATCCTGACAACTCCCGGACAATGAATACGCCCCCAAGCAGCAGGATGGCGAGCCCCAGCATGCGGATTCCCTTGCTTTGAAACGCGCTGTCGAATACAGTCCGGATGGCCAAGGGGAAGGCAAGCGCGGTGATGGTCGCGACAAGCATGGCCGCCTGGCCGAGCAGGTACTGTTTCCAATGTGGCTGCAGATATTTCAAGGTTCGCTTGATATATGGGCCCATGGTCATATCCCCCCTTTCGCAGACTTCTCCGGGACCATGCCGGACACCAGCAGCGCCAGCATGGTTTCCTCCACCTGAGCTGACGTATGCAGGTCCGGATGATTCAGCGACAGGCGGCACATGCCGTCCAGCATGCCGATGAGTCCTGCCGCCGCAAGATCCGCATTGGCGACGCGGATGAATCCGTTCGCGGTTCCTTCCTCGATGAGGTTCGCCAGAAAGGAGCGGAATTTCTCCCTGACAGATTGGATATCGGCATATACCGCGGCGTCAAGACCGCTTGTTATCTCATTGAACAGGATTTTGGCCAGTTCTCCATACGACAGGTAGAGATGGATGGTGCGGGAAATGACCAGGCGGATCTGTTCCCGGAAGGGTGCCTCCACATCCAGTGCGGCACGCGTTTCCCCGAGAAGCATCTCAAGCCCCTCCGTCGCGAGCGTCCGGAAAAGGTCCGCCTTTCCAGGGAAGTGATAGTACAGGGTACCCTTGGCCACCCCTGCCTGCGTGGCAATATCATCCATTTTGGTTTTGTGATATCCGTCCCGAGAAAACACACTGGCGGCTGCATCGATGATTTTATCCCGTTGGTTCATGGAACCCTCCTATGGCCATTATGGCGATTGATTGGATTGCTGCTTCATCCTGGTCAGGAAAAGAAACTATCGGAATATATACTGACTGGTCAGTACAATTATATATTGACACAATTTCACTGTCAAGACATGAAAATCATGATGCGAATCAGTCCTCTCCAGTTCAAAGATCTCGTTTTTCATGCCGCCGGCCGCCAGATATGGTTTAATGGAAGGGGCACGGATTCGTGCCGGACATGACGCAACACTGCGGCCAACTGGAGCCGTTCACCTGAAACCTTCACGACAGGCAGCGAGGAGCATCAATGGCCAAGGCATCACGCAGGAACCCTCACAATCTGCAGAAGGAACTTCATCGGGATCTGAACCTCCTCATTCTGGCCATCACATTCGGGATGGCCTACATGACCGTATATAACGGACCCTCTCTCAACGCGTTCATCAGATCCCTGGGAGCCGGGGATTTCGTTTTCGCCGTCATCATGGCCATGCCGGTATTCACCGGCCTTCTTCAGCTTGCGGCTTCACTGGTGCTGCAAAAGGTTGGGAAGCGCAAGGGCCTGTTCATCGTGGCCGGCCTTATCCAGCGACTCGTACTCATCCCCATCGCCCTGGTGCCATTGTTCATTCCAGGTGAACTCCAGAGCACGCGCATCTGGCTCGTGCTGATCCTCCTGGCTGTCAACTCCGGTGCGTCAGCCTTCATGGTAATCACCTACAGCTCCTGGATTGGCGCGATAGTGCCCCATGAAATCCGAGGACGCTATTTTTCACGGCGCACGCTCATCAGCACCATCACCAGCCTGATTGTCGCCCCCTTGTCAGGGCTGTTTCTCGATCTGGTGAAGGGGCCGACGGGATATGCCATCCTGTTCTGCGCGGTGGCGCTCATCGGCACCATCGACATCGTCATTTTTTTCTGGATCCGGGATCCGGCCATGGTCGTGCCCACCATGACCAAGCCGCTGCACATGCACATCCTGCAGCCTTTGCGGGATAAGAATTACCGGCAGTTCATCCTTTTCAGCGCGGCATTCCAGTTCAGCTTCAACCTCACCGGTTCCTTTTTCACCCCTTTCATGCTGGAACACCTTCACATGAACATGCTGGCCATCACACTGCTTACACAGACCACGATGAGCCTCTTCGTGATTCTTTTCGTCGGACGCACGGGGAGACTGATGGACCGGTTTGGTGCCAAGACGGTCATGTCCGCCTCTATTCACGTCATTGCATTCACCCCGTTGTTCTGGGTGTTTTCCACCCCAGGAAACTACATGGTCCTCATCTTTCTTGTGCAGGCCATCGCAGGCATCGTCTGGCCGGCATTTGAGATGGGCACCATGAACCTTTCAATCTGGCTGGCCCCGGAAGAATCCCGGCCGTCATACCTGGCCAGCTATGCATTCATCGTCGCCTTGTTCGGCGTCCTGCCGGGTCAGCTTCTGGGCGGCGCCATCATGGAAGGATTCGGGGCTTACCTGCTGCGGCATCCGGTGCAATGGATGTTCGGACGCGCCATGATACCGTTCGACCTGCTCCTGATCCTCACCTTCCTTAGCAGGTTGGCATCTGCTGTTTTCCTCTTTCCGAAACTGACGGACAAGGATGCCCGTGGAACCTCCCGGGACGTGGTCCGCGCATTTTTCCAGAAACCAAGCCGGTGGCTGGGAAACAGACCGTGACGGCACGGGTTTTGCACGACCATTTTTAGTAAGAGGCAATGGCCTTGTCTGCGCACTTTCATTCAAAGGCATAATATATTCACGAAAAATGGGAAACTCATTTGTGAATTTCCTTTCGAAATGGGTAAATCCATATCAGGACATTGATTTGGGTTACCATCAATGTACCGAGAAAAACCGGAGGAAAAAGGAGGCAGTCATGAAGGATCTGAAAGGAACAAAAACCGCTGAGAACCTGCTGAAGGCTTTTGCAGGAGAATCGCAGGCCAGGAACCGCTACACATTCTACGCATCGGTGGCTGACAAGGAGGGCTTTCGGCAGATCTTCGACCTGTTCACTGAAACGGCGAACAACGAGAAAGAGCATGCCAAACGCTTCTACAAGCTGCTCCTCGAAGGGTTCAAGGGGCAGATGCCTGTAGGCGTTGAAATCCATGCAACATACCCGGTTGCCCAGGGGACGACGCTGGACAACCTGAAGGCAGCTGCTGCGGGAGAGAATGAAGAATGGACGGAACTGTATCCATCCTTCGCGAAGGTGGCGGCAGAAGAGGGTTTCCCCGAAGTGTCGGCGGCATTCAGGATGATAGCGCTTGTGGAAGCACGTCATGAAGCCCGTTACAACAAACTGGCCGCGAACGTGGCCGCAGGGACCGTATTCAGGAAGGAAGAACCCACCCTTTGGATATGCAGCAATTGCGGGTACGTGGCCAACTCGGCAAACGCGCCCGACCTGTGCCCGGCCTGCCTTCATCCTCAGGGCTTCTTCGGATTGTTTGTCGAGGCGTACTGATTCTGGCAGGCATGCAAATATGGCCTCACCGTATTTGCATTCATGTGATGGATGCCAAAATGTCAGCGGGCATGCCTGATTCCATAGTCAAAACGATGCCGGTGCGAAAACAATGCGCGCCGGCATTTTCGTTTTTCCATCACATATCCTGCAACCTAGGATGTTCAACCACGAGTTCACCAGTATCCGTCGTTCATCAAGTGAATCGTTCATGAGGGCAATCGTTCATGGGGACGATCGTTCATGATAAAATGCAGTCAGGATACACAATCTCGACAGATATTTAAAAATGCAATCAGACCTGTCAACGGTCAAAAAAACGAGAGGACTAGTAAGGTTAGAAGATAATAAAGACGAGAGGACAATAAAGACGAGAGGACAATAAGACGGGAGGTCAAAGAAATGGGCATGCATGTAATCGCGAGCAGCCATGTCGACATGGCATGGAAGAAGAACCGGGAAGAAATGAAGGACCTGTTTGAATCAATGATAGTAAGGGTTCTGGACATGATGGACCAGACACCTGACTTTACGTTTGTCGTGGAGCAGGCCGCACATTTCAGACAGCTCGCGGAAACTAGGCCAGATCTTGTCGATCGTGTCGGACGGTATGTCCGGGAAGGACGTATTGAAGTTGTCGGGGGCATGGCCACGACATTGGAGACGAACATCCCATGCGGCGAAAGCTTCATCCGCAACATGAACCTCGGCATGAAATGGTTTCAGGCCAACATGGGGGTCAAGGTCAAAACAGGCTGGCTCATCGACACCTTCGGCGTAAATGCCCAGGTGCCCCAACTGCTCTGCCAGGCCGGTGTGATGCAGCTCATGGCCAATCGGTTCGGCGGGGAAAAAACCGAGGACATATTCTTTGCAGTCGGCTTGGATGGCAGCCAGGTGCTGGTTGCAGGCAGGGACGTTTTTTCACCCACCTTCAAGAACAAGCGTGTGTACTTCCAATTCACCCGAGACTGGCACGACGTGGATCGCCTATTCGAAGAGGCCGGCCATGCTGGTCAGGACACCCCCCTTCTGGTGATGCCCTATGTTGAAAACGAGATACTGCCCAACGGACGCATTATACAAGCTGCGCGACAGCGGATGGAAGCGGGTCATGACTGTTTCTTCTCACTGCCGCACGAGTTTTTCGAGTCAATCAGGAAAATGGACCATCAACGGGAATTCGCCGATCTGAATCCGGAATTCACAGGCACCTATTCTCAGCGCATGGAAATACGCATGAAGAACCGCAAAGCGGAGGAATGGCTGCTGGATGCCGAAAAGTGGAGCGGCTTACTCGGAAGGCAGGATCTGAACGCGAGCTTGGAGGAAGCCTGGTGGACCATGTCATTCAACCAGTTCCATGATGTCTTTACCGGCTCACATCCGACTGAAATTTATCACTCTGTGCTTGATAACTTCGCCGCCGTTGAAAAAACCTCGAAGGGCGCCCTCGAAAAAGTTTTTGGCGCGAAACTGGCAGTCCGGGCGGAAACCGGGGAATTTACCGTGATAAGCGGCCTGCCCTATCGGCGGAAGGCCATTGCATCCATTCCCGTCATGAAAGGATCGGGATTCTCTGTCATTCACGACGGGGTTGAAATTCCTTCCGAGATCAGTGAAGGGATGCTGCGGTTCCTTGTGGATATGCCGGCCATGGGCTCGGCAACCATTTCACTCTGTCCGGATGGGAGCAGTGAAATCCAGTGGTACGAGGCTGAAAGGGTGGACATTGAAAATGAGCATCTGTCCATCGGGGCCAGCGCTGCGCGCGGCATCGAGCACATCATCCTTAAAAAAATCTGCAATTCGCCGGAAACCGGAACACAGGAATCCGGATCGGTCGTCCTCGTTAAGGATGCCGGTTCTCTATTGGTTTTGCAGAAAGATGACGGAAACTTCCAGTTTGAACTCCCCGCAGGGTCGGAAATCCCGGCCATGGCCGGCGGGGCGAAGCTGATCATATGTCCGGCTACTGCTTTGGGTCAACGCTTCAGACTGCAGGGCGATTTCAAGGACAATCAGGGCAATGCACTGTTTGGCTGGGAGACCGAGATTTTTCTGCCATGGCACGAACAGCGTGCGGATGTCCGTTTTCACATCGACTGGAAGGCCAAGGGGTATCGTTTGCGCGTGAAATTGCCCACCGTGGCGGACAGTTCCGGTGGAATCTTCGAGATTCCCTTCGGAGTGGTACGACGCAAACCCTATATGCCGGGATACAACAAGAAGGGCGAGTGGC
>CAZFWQ010000003.1:21665-23410 GCA_964522755.1 uncultured Oscillospiraceae bacterium
GGTGCTGTGGCGAAAGTTCGACGGTCGTATGGACAGCCAGGCGTTTTGTCGCTGCCCAGGACAGAAGCCATGGCGTGGCGCTCATCAATGACGGCGTTCCCGGAGTTGAAACTGCCGGCGGCACGCTCTGGTCCACGCTGCTGCGGGCACCGGCCGCCGAGTATGCCGGGATGAGCCCTGATGATACCTCCAGCCAGCATGGGAGCCATTGCTTCCATTTCGTGCTGGCTCCGTATTCCGGCGACTGGATGCAGGCTGAAATCACGAAAAAGGCCGATGCCCTTAACAACCCACCGAGAATTTTTTCAGGAAACGCTCCTCTTCCTGGGTTCCATGTTGCTCTGGAGGGCGCGACGGTGGTGATGTCCTCCATCAAGTCACCGATGGACGGCACGGCAGGAGAGATGGTTGTGAGGATTTACGAGACTGCTGGAAACGCCTGCACCGCTCATCTGGAAATGAACGGCAGTATTGAAGCATGGCACAGCGACATCACCGAGACAAAAGGAAAAGAACTGGAATGCAGGGATGGGGCAATTGAACTGTATCTGCAGCCCTTTGAGATCAGGACAGTGCGCATCGCTGTGAAGGAGTGGATGAAATGAGTTATCTGGAGGACATCTTGAATCAGCCGAGAGACTTGAGAAAAGCGCTGAAAGGCTTTCAATCCGAGGCCAACCTGCTGAAAATGGCTGCGGTTGCTGGACTGGGATACAAGAAAATCCTTTTCAGCGGCATGGGAAGCTCCAATTACTGCTGCCATGGGGCGGTCATCATGCTGAACCGGCATGGTTTTTCCGCGGAAGTGCTGTCTGCCGGAGAATTGCTGCACTATGAAATGGGATTGGCCTCCCCTGAAACACTGTTGGTACTCATATCGCAATCCGGAGAAAGCGCTGAGATCGTGAAACTGGTCGAAGGCCTGCCGGCAGGGCAAACGATCGCTGCAGTCACAAACGATCCGGAAAGCACCTTGGGAAGGAGAGGGAATTATACTTTCACACTCGGCGTGCCGGAAGAAGAATCCGTCACCACAAGGACATATCTTTCCTCAGCACTGCTCACAGGTCTGCTTGCCACCATGCTGGCCGGCCTTTCGCCGGACGAATACTGCAGTAGGGCCACTGCCGCAATTGATGCCCTCGAAGGATTCCTGAACAGGCATGCCGATTTCACTGACCGGATGCGTCAGTTCTTTGGAAATCCAGCCTTTATCTGCCTTATCGGCCGAGGGGACAATCTTTCCACCGTGCAGGCAGGAGCGCTGTTCCTGCAGGAAGTCGTCAAATATCCAGCCCTTGCCTTTGACAGCGGGGAGTTCCGTCATGGCCCGTTCGAGATGGTGCAGGAAGGCTTTGCTGCCGTTGTCATTGCGCCTCGGGGAGAGACCGGGAACCTTAACGTCCGCCTGGCGCATGATATTGCCAAAAAAGGGGGGAGGGTGCTTTTGGTAACCAATGAGAAGACGTCGGAAAGTGTTGACAATGTTATGTTGGCGGGCTTTGACGGCGAGGTGGATGAGATGTTGTCTCCCATAGTGACAGCGGCTCCCATACAACTGCTGGCCGATGGCATGGCCAAGGGAAAGGGGGTTGAGGCGGGAAGGTTCCGGTGGGGAACAAAAGTAATGACGATGGAGTAAGCACGCTGTATTTTGCCTGCAGCTTGCCGGATGGCTAGAATCAAATCCGCAATTCGTCCGCATTTTCAAGCACCTTGTGTATGGCGTCCGCAACCGACTGGCC
>CAZFWQ010000003.1:23420-38542 GCA_964522755.1 uncultured Oscillospiraceae bacterium
GCTCCGGACCGCCAAGGAGCTGGTTCTGTGAAATCCATACGGTTTCCCGGCAGCACGTTTCCGCGCCGGGCTGGTCCAGCACTGGCCATTGTATGAATGGGGTGGTGACAGATTTTTCACCACCGAGCATTGCCAGCTTTGCCACTTGACCCTCCTGGTATTTTCTTATGATTCTAAAAAATACATATGGCCGGACCCACAATAACCCTGTGCGCCCACATCATCGACATGTCGGTGAATCGATTTAATTGACGACAAGGACCTTGATGACATCCTTCATATGTTCCACGTTATATTTGAAGGCCTCTTCGACCCTGTCAAGCGGAAATCGGTTCGTTATGAGCTTCGCCGTGTCAATCCGGCCATCCGAGATCCATGTGATGGCTGCCGGAAACGCATTGGCGTATCGGTTCACACCAGTATAGACAAGTTCCTTGTCCAGGAAATCGGCAATGTTCATCGGCACGATATTGGAACCCGGCCAACCGACTTGCACGACGCGGCCGCCAACCCGTGCCAGCCTGAACAGGTTCGAGGTTGCCGCCGTCGAGCCGGCTGTTTCAAACACGACATCGGCGATATCGGACAATTCGTCGCTGGCCGTGTCGATATTGACGACCTCGTCAGCGCCCAGTTCTTTCGCAATGGAAAGCCGGTTATCGAACCTGTCCAGGCAGATGGCCCTGCCGCCGCCTGCCGCCTTGAAGGCCTGAAGGACCATGAGGCCGATGGGTCCCGCACCGACGATGGCCCCGGTATCGCCATGGCGGAAGCAGGCCCTGTTCACCGCATGCAATGCGACTGCCGCGGGCTCAGCCATGGCCCCTTGTTCAAAGGACATGTTGTCCGGCATGCGGTAGACGCTATCCGAACGAATGGCAATATAATCACAGAATGTGCCGTTTGTAGGCGGCGCAGACAGGAACACGACCTTCCTGCAGAGATTGTACCGACCTTCCTTGCAATAGGCGCATCTTCCGCATGGAATGCCGGGCTCGACAATCACGCGATCTCCCGCCTTGAAATCCGTCACGCTGCAGCCCGTGGAATGGATGGTTCCGCAGGATTCGTGGCCGGGAATGTAAGGATCGGTGACACGGAAGTTTCCAAGTTTTCCGTCAACGAAGAAATGCACGTCCGAGCCGCATATGCCATTCGCAGCGATTTTAACGATTACCTCGTCATTGGCCGGTTTTGGAACAGGTTTTTCAAGGAGGCTGAACTTGTGATCCTTGTCAAGATACGCGCACCGATTCACGATTGCCATATGTTTCTCCTTTTCGATTATCCGGTATGATTGACATGGGATATCTCCGCTTCCGATTATCTGGCGTGATTGACATGGGATATCTCCGCTTCCGATTATCCGGCACTAAGTTTCTTCAGTTGTGAATCAACCCGAACTTAATGCATTATTTTCCAATATCCGCGGTGTTGTCATAACCGCGCTGCTCCCAGTAGCCCTGATAATCCGGATCTTCGGACAGTTCGATCCGAGTGACCCAGCGAGCCCATTTGTAGCCGAGTTTTTCTTCCGCCACCACGATGAAAGGGTACCCCATTTCCGGTGGCAAATCAAGACCATTGGAGGAGTAGGCGAGAATCAGCTGCTTTTCACGGATTGTCGCGAGCGGCAGCGAGGTCGTATACCCGTCTGCTGCAGAAAAGATCACTGTGACGGCTGAAGCCTTTGCACCGGCCTTCGCGATGAGGTCATCGAGCAGGACGCCTTTCCACAGGATCGTGGCATCCCAGCCCGTGACGCAGTGCAGGGTGATAAGGCGTTCATACGGGGTCAGCGCGATGATTTCGTCATATGCCAGGGATTGGGCATTGTCCACAGCACCATCAATGGCGAGGGTATATTTCGCCATGTCTACTTTTTGCACGCCGGAGATGGAGTTGTCACTCGGGCCAATCGCCGGACTCAGGTTTTTCCCCTGATAGTTTTGGACCTCGCCGACTCGGAAACGGCTCATCGTGGCGCTGGACACGGCATCCGGGTTGTCAGTGGGTGAGAGGGCCGAGGTTTCGGCGTTTGCCGCACTGGTGGTTCCTGCATTGGATTGTCCGGAGGTTTCGCTGGTTGCCGGGTTGGCTGATTCTGAAGCCGCAGGGCCGGGAACTGCCGGAGAAGTACATCCTGTGGCTGCCATGGCAATCAGGATGGTCATGATGATAAGCACAGGCAAGATTCCATTGGCGATACCGCGAAGGGAAATAGGTTTTCCAAGCGCATTAAATTCCATAATTTTCATTACAACCTCCTGCATCACTATTTACATATGTACCCAAACAAGTGATGAAGCATCAAGGTTGTGGGAATTATGTCTCGCGCGTGCCTACATCTGTTCCACAAACTGGATTTCCAGTCCATCGGGGTCAAGGATATAGAAAAAACAGATGTGAGGATTTGGCTTGACGGGCGCACGGCAGATTGGAATCCCTTTTTCCTTCAGGAAAGCGAGTTTGGCATCCACTGATTCCACTTCGAAACCGAGGGATATGCCTTTTCCGAAGCCTGCGCTCCCTTGCCCCGGGGCGCAGAGCAATTCCACTTTTGTCTTGTCATCGCCGAGGAATGCGATTTCCATGCCATGGCCTGCGTCCATCCGCCGGTTCAATGAAAGGCCGACGATATCGCGATAAAATGCCAAAGAGGATTCCATGTCGGATACGTGGATGGTTGTCCATAAAAAGCCCATTTTGCGCCTCCTGCCGTATGATGTGATTTGATGAGAGATCAATGGATATGTTTCCCTGCCACGATTTCACCTGTGAGTTGGGATGGAGGAGTGATTCCGTTCGTCCTTCTCGATTATACCCTTAACAGGAATGTCCAGCCAATCTTCCTCAGACATGACCTCAATCCCGTTTTCAATCAGCAGGCGCGCAGTGATGCCGCTTCCCGGGATTTTCACGCCTGTGAATTCGCCGTCATGGATGACGCCGCAGCCGCAGGACGGGCTTCCCTGTTTCAGGATGGCCTTGCAGATGCCTGCAGCCCTGCAGACGGCCAATGTGCGGGCAGCCCCTTCGGCAAATGCGTCCGTCCGGTCGATGCCATTCATGTCAATGACCCGGTCGTTTCTGTCTTCCCCTCTGTTGATTTCACATGGTGGCCGCGGGATGGGGAGGTCTCCCAATACTTCGGGGCAGACAGCGATGCCCTGGCCTGACTCAAACAGGCGGACAACGGATTCGTTGCGCGCGTTCTTTCCATCGTACCGGCAATCCACCCCGGCAAGGCAGGCGCTGATCAAGTACATGGCGCACCTCCGCGACGGATTTCGGTCGCATCATGCGGCAAAGCCCTGATATCCAGCAGCAAGGCGGTCGTGCGGCGGTCCTCGTCCGCATTGTAGGTAAAACCAAGTTCACGGGCAACAAAACCGGCAGTCTTCCGGAACAGGCTGCCCGCTTCGAAGACCGCATCCCAAACGGCCTGATATCCTGCTTCCGGATATGTTTTCAACAGGCAGGTCCATGTTTCCGGCGGCAAATATCGTTCCAGGTACTTGTGGCTTTTCCCCGCGTTGACTGAAAAGCCTGTCCTAATGCCCGCTTCCCAGGAGAGCATCATCAGGAGCATGGGGCGGACGCATTTCTCAAGATGTTCCAGGGCAAACAGGATCTCTTTCCTCCACAGGCCTTTTGCAATATATGGGGAAACCCACCAGAATTCATTGCAGCAATTGAAATACATGACCGCATCGGGTCTTTGGATAAGGTAATCCTTATCCGAAGGCGGGGGGATTTCCGGGAGCAGCCCGTCCTTGTCAAGCAGCGGCAGCGTTTGGCTGTCGGAAATGAAATTGTCCTTGGCTGCCCGGATGGCCAGAATCGAGAGATCGATGCGGTTTCCATCCTCAAACTGCATCAGGTAGGCGTATCTTTCATTTCTGTCGTTCACTTCGCCATAAAGCACGTTGTCGTCCGGTTCCTGCATGACGGCCACTTCGCCGAAGACTCCCAGCCACGATTTGTCATCAATGAACGGATGGGTGTCGGCAACGACATACACGATGTCGTAATCTTGAAAAATGTCTTTTTTTGCGTTCGGATTCGTCCGGGAACCGTTCATGTAGACGGCCCGGATCCGAGAATCATTTTGGGCATACCCGAGAATCAGATCGAACATCTCCTGCTCAGATCGCATGGATACCTCCAGTCAGGTCATCGCTAATAAAATGGCGGGTCTCAACGGCCGGTGACTTGTTTCACGATTCAAATGGCGAGCCTGCGGCTGGTGTATCGCTTTTCTGAAAGCCGCCGGCCCTTTCGGCAATCAGATGCCTTCTGCACCGACGGCAGCCAATCGAATAAGCAATTCCTTGAGTTCCACGATAGTGGAGCACACATGTGTCGGACCGCTTTGCAGCGTTTCTCGCCAATCTCCATAGCCGTATCCGACCGCCACGGAATCGATTCCATTTTCCCGTGCTCCTTCGATGTCGTATTTCGTATCGCCGATCATGAGGGTTTGCGCAGGAACGTATCCGTTTGCATGAAGAGCATATCGGATCACATCACCTTTTTCAGAACGCGTGCCGTCCAATGTGCTTCCTGCCACAAAGCAGAAATATTCGGCCAGATGGAAATGATCCAGTATCTTTTCCGCAAAATGTTCCAGCTTGGACGTGGCAAGGACCAGGACGTACCCAAGTTCCGACAATAATCCGAGCAATTCGCCTATCCCTTCATAAACCTCATTTTCATAAAGGCCGACGGTGCTGAACCTTTCCCGATAGAACCGAACGGCTTTTTCAACTTGTTCTTCGTTCAAACCATGAAGGTCCTTGAACGATCGGGCCAACGGCGGGCCAATATACGGCAGGAGCCGTGCGGGATCATTTTCGATGATGCCCAGTCGGGACAAGGCGTGGGAAACGCTGCCGGTGATGCCATTTTTCGGATCTGTCAGGGTGCCGTCCAAGTCGAAGATCAGGTTCTTGTAGCGCATGCTGCAGCCTCCGTGGCCATGAAACACCTTGTTCGGGATTAGTGTGGCTCAGAGGCTGTCCATGTCGCAACCTCCGCATTTCCGCATGAATCAGTTATATCATATGGCTTGACTTGTGTCTGCGATTGGGTGGCCGTGAGTCGACCGACTGGGTTCTCGAGGATTGCACCACTCGAGGATGCGCTCCCCAGGATTCATGCCTCAGCCTGAATCCAGTATCTCCTGGTCCTTGCTTCGCCTTCCTCAACGATATTCTCCAATATGCCGCCATTGTGCTCAATCGTTCTTGCAGAAGCAGCATTGCCATCGTCACAGGTGATCAGGACCTTGCCGAAGTTTCTTTTTTTCAGGATATCCAGCATCATTCCGAGCATAAGGGTGGCGTATCCCTTTCTCCTTTCAGCAGGCCGTATGCCGTAGCCGATATGCCCGCCATGCAAAAGAAGATACTCATTGAGTTCGTGCCTGAAATGGATGGCTCCAATGATTCTTTTTGAATCCCTTGCCATGTCTCCTGCGACATCTCTTGCAGGATCTCCTGCTTCCGGGCTCATCACCAGAAAATACAGAGTCGCGGGAACAAATCCTTTTTCATATGCCTTGTCTGTCTTGGATTCTTCCCACTGCCTCATCAGGATTTCATAGGGCATTGGTTTTCTTGCGGACTCAGGCGGCGGATTCTTGTCCCCGCTGTTTTCCCATTCCTTCATATATTCCTCATAAGGCAATGATTGCCGTTTTACAGCACTCGGCACGATCCTTTCTCCAGTACTTTCCCACTCGGCCATATAGTCCAGATAAGCGTTTTCCAAATCTGTGCTCGGTTCGACAAGTTCCAGTTTCATGCAGCCGGGTATCGAGACCACCCTGTTTTTCATCATGCTTCCATTCTCTCACAAGGAGTTTGACAGCGGTTCATGCATCAATCATTCAAAGAGTTTGACAGCGGCACATGCTTCAATGATTCAAAGAGCTTGTTGCCGGTTCATGCATCAATTATAAAAAAACAACCAGGCTATCGCTTCAAAACATGAAAAGCCGCTCCAATACCATGGCAACACCGTCCTCGTCATTGGATGGCGCAACGATGTCAGCCTGATCCCTGACATCCTGGGGCGCATTGGCCATGGCCACGCCGAGGCCGCATTCGCGTATCATGTCCATGTCATTGTAATCATCTCCAAAAGCGATAACCTCTTCCAGGCCGAATCCAAGCATGTCGGCAAGAAATTTGACTCCATTGATTTTCGATACCTCTTTGTGGGAGATTTGTCCAAGTGTGCCTCCATCCGTCACCATCATCTTCACGTTGCCTGGCAGATGGACCGCAAGGGCGTCAACATCGGCAACCCCTCTCAAGTCCACCAGTATTTTGGCTGCCGGCCTGAACTCGAACGCACTGAAATTAACTTGCGTGTAGGGAGGGACCCATCCCTTGAAAATGCGAATGGCAGAATGCGGATACATATGATACGATATATCCAGTGACAGATTGGCCTTTGGATAATCTGCAGTGAACCCTGTAACAATGGAGTGGACATCGTCTGCGTCCAGATATTTTTTGCAAATGAGTTCCCGTCCATAATAAATCTCTGCCCCATTATAAAACACAGAGTAGAAGCTGCCAAAATCCAAGGGCAGCATGTCCTGGACATGGCGTTTCGCCCTTGCGGTGGCAATGACAAACAGGATTCCCTGTTTTTCCAGTTGCGCCAATGCTTTCATGGTTCTGTCCGAAATGCGCTGATCACTGCGCAGCAAGGTGCCGTCAAGATCTGAAACCACCATCTTCACTGATTGTCTTTCCTTTCGTCAAACGGATGCCAGCTTGCAGGCCAGCCCAAGAATTCATGGAAGGGGCGTATAGCCTGTCTTTTCAACCAAAGTCTGTCCCTGGGGGGACAGTATCCAGTTGATGAAAGTTTCCACGTTTGGATTCACACTCCCTGCGGTAATCGCGTAAAACTCCGCGGCCAGCGGATAGGTTCCATCCCTGATGGCGTCCCTGGACGGAGTGACGCCGTCTATCCGAAGAAGCCGTATCTGGTCGTTCTTCACCATTTTCGTGGCGTAAAAAAGGAATGAGTAGCCGATGGCATTGCTGAAGTTCTTATAATCGGCAGTTTGGGAAATGATGTCTCCCATGCCGCCGGCCACATCCTGCTTCAGGGCGGGCATGGGGGCAACTTCGCCCATCACCTTGAGCAGCATGGTCTGGCTGCCGCTGCCTTCCGGACGCTGGAACGCCTTGATGGACTGGTTCTTTCCGCCGGTGTCCTTCCAGTTGGTGATTTTCCCGGAATAGATGTCCTTGATTTGGCTGGTCGTCAAGCCTGTGATTCGGTTTTTACCGTTCACAAAGAATACAAAAGCCTCACGGCCGATGGGCGTCAATTTCATCTCCAATCCCTTTTCTTTGGCTGCCGCAGTCTGTTCCTTTGAAGGACGGGCGCAGAAGATGATGTCCGCGGTTCCGTTCAAGAGGCTTTCATAGGCTCCGGTTGTCGTATTGCAGAGAACCTCGCTATCCTTCAGGATGTTTCCCGACGAGGAATACACATCCCCTTCCATGTACGGATATTCCTTCTCGGGGTACACAGCCTGGACGAAGGCGGCATATAGCGGATACAAGGCAGTGGCTCCATCAAGCCGGGGCAGGTCGGATACGATTTTCAGGCTGGAGGTTTCATCAAGGTGAACAACTTTCGAGTCTTTTACGAAAGGCCTGTATTCATTCAGATTTACACCTTGGTCACTTACGGTCGGGATGCTTGCAAGCCATGCATTCACCGTATGGTATCCGGCCGCGGAAACAAGCATGATGCAGAGAAAAACCAGTGTAGCCAGTTTGCGGACCTTTTTGCCGGCCAGGCTGAATATCCAGAGCACGGCCAGGATGAGGAAACCCGCGGTGAGGACCAGCAGGTACGGGGTATAGAAGGCCTGCATGCCTCCAAGCGTTGTCAGTATGAGGGCATACAGTCCAAACACCAGTATGGCGAATGTGGCTAAAATCATGAGGAGGATACGAGGGAATGCTTTCATGGCTCATCCTTTCCATCAATGCTCAGGCATATCTGTCCGACTTGCCTCACATCGGTCCTTCCATTGTCAGTCGTTCGACCGCTTTTTGGTTTTTTTCGGACTATGGGCTCCCTTTTCTCCGCGGCGCGAAATACTTTTTATAGCAGGTATCGTCGATCCCCTTGATGAGCCCGTCGATCCAGCCAAAGCATAGAGCCTCGTCCAAGGCTTCTTCCGCAGTCAGTGACGCCAGTTTGCCACATTTTCCAAAAAGAAGCCAAAGGCCTGCAGTCCGTTGATCATTTTCTGTAAGCCAGATACGAAAATCTTCCGCAGCTTTGAAATGCACCTGCTCTTCCATCCGACATGTCCTTTCAGGTCCGTGATGCGGCCGACGCCGCTTGCGCGACATTGTGCCGGGCATGGCCCGATTGAGGCGCTGTCCATCATGATGACCATGCCGTCATCTCTATTGTACGCTCCGGAGCTTTGCGTTTGTCAACTTTAGGTTGCACGTTTACAATACGGTACTCCTAGTGATAGTGTGGTTTCGGGGAATGCACGCAACAGTGCCGGTATCCCTCTGGGCGAAAGGTGGGCCGCATGGCGATATGGTGGCAGGAGCGCGTCGTGTACCAGATTTATCCACGCAGTTTCCAGGATTCCAATGGAGACGGCATCGGCGATATCCCGGGCATCATCTCCCGGCTTGATGAACTGAAGGATTTGGGCGTGGGCGTTCTGTGGCTCAGCCCGGTCTACCGCAGCCCCAACGCGGACAATGGCTATGACATCAGCGACTATCGCGACATCAATCCGGAATACGGCGTCATGGCCGATATGGACAGGCTGATAGCCGAAGCGGGCCTTCGCGATATCAGGATCATCATGGACATGGTCATCAATCACACATCGGATGAACATGAGTGGTTTCAGAAAAGCAGGAACAGACAAAGTCCTTATCGTGATTACTACGTCTGGAGACCCGGAAAGCCCGGTAAACTTCCTAACAACTGGACCAGTTTCTTCGGTGAAAAATGTTGGGAATATGATATTGGGAGCGGCGAGTATTATCTGCACCTGTTTGCGAAAAAACAGCCGGATTTGAATTGGCGCAACCCGAAGGTGCTGCAGGAGATCGAGGGAGTCCTGAAATTCTGGCTGGACAAGGGCATCGCCGGATTTCGATGCGACGTGGTCAATGTTTTGTTCAAGGAAAGTCTTCGGGATGGAAAAAGAAAACTTGTGCTGACTGGCAGCGAGCATTATCTTTCGCGGGAGGGCACCCATGAAATTCTTCGCCGTCTTCGCAAGGATGTGCTGGACAGATATGATTGTTTCACGGTGGGGGAGACCGTGTTTGTCACGCCGCAGACTGGGCGGGACTTGTGTGACGCGGATCGCCGGGAGTTGGACATGATCTTTTCCTTCGAGCACATGGAAACGGATCAGTGGAGGGTCAAGTGGTTCAAGCGCAGGTTTCATGCCGGGCGGTTTGGGCAGGTCATCGCAAAATGGCAGCGGGAACTTGACTGGAATGCCAATTATCTGGAAAACCACGACCAGCCTCGCAGCGTATCAAGGTTCGGCGATGACAATAATTTCTGGATGGAGTCCGCAAAAATGCTTTGCGTCCTGCTGATGACCCTCCGTGGAACCCCGTTTGTCTATCAGGGTCAGGAAATCGGAATGACTAATTTTGACTTCGCCGGCATGGGAGACATCCGGGATGTGGAGTCCGTCAGCATCCATCGGCTGCTGCAGCGCATGGGCGTTCCTGCCTGGCTGCGGTGGAGGATGATTCGCGCCACGTCCCGCGACAACGCCCGGACCCCCATGCAATGGAGCGAAGCCCCGCAGGCGGGGTTCACGACAGGTACCCCTTGGCTTGGCATGAACGGCAACTGCAAGCATGTCAACATGGCGGGTCAACAGCGGGATCCCGGTTCCATCCGCAGTTTTTACAAGACCATGATTGCACTGAGGGCGGGAAACGATGTCCTGAAGTCCGGGACGTTCGAGCTGCTGGAAGCCGGAAACAGGCTGTTCGCTTTCAGGCGTGCATATGAAGGAGTTTCCCTGACCGTCCTGCTGAGTTTTTCACGCAAGGAATGGAAGGTTCCGTACCAGGGAAATGTAGTTCTTTCTTCATATGGACGGCCAGTATTCGATGGGAATCTGAAGCCCTATGAAGCCGTCATATTGAATCGGAATATTGAAACCCGATGAGGCGGATGAAACCGGGCGGAAGCCTGAATCCCGATGAGGCAGATGAAACCGGGCGGAAGCCTGAATCCGCGAGGAGGCGCTGCAATGATTGAAGAAAGTGATGGCGTATTCCGCCTGACTACCCGGAGTACCAGCTACTGGTTCCGGATCACTCCTTTTGGCCACCTGGAGCACATCCACTACGGGGCACGGCTGATGGATCAATCACCTGACGGACTGGCGCTGAAACGGACAGCCATGCCGGGCAGCAGTGTCAGCTATGATGCTTCCAACCCCGACTATTGCCTCGACAACCTGAGCCTTGAGTGGTCCGGCATAGGTCGGGGCGACTACCGGCAGTCCCCGGCGGAAGTAAAAATGCCGGATGGCACATTTGTCTGCGACTTCGTCTACGAAACTCACAGGTTCCTGCAGGGAACCGTTCCGATGGAATCCATGCCGGGTGCGTATGGAGACGCGGACGCATGTGCCTCGCTGGAGATGACACTGCATGACAAGTCGAACCAAGTCGAGTTGAAACTGATTTATACCGTGTTTGAGGCAGATGATGTCATCACGCGCCGTGTCGTGATGGAAAACCGGAACAGCGCCGGGAATCCGGTTGTGATTCGCCGGCTCATGAGCATGATGCTGGATTTGCCCAACAGGAACTTCAGGATGGTTACGCTGGACGGCGGCTGGATCAAAGAGGCGAATCGGCATGACCGCCTTCTTGAATACGGAATATACGTGAATTCCTCCTCGTCCGGTGCCAGCAGCAATCGTCACAACCCCGGCTTCCTGCTTGCGGAGCGGGATGCGACCGAGCATCACGGGCAGGTCTACGGATTCAACCTCATATACAGCGGAAACCATTTCAGCGCGGTGGAACTGGCCAACCACGATCTGGTCCGGGTTCAGACGGGCATCAATCCGCATTGCTTCGAATGGACACTCGGAAAAGGGGAACAATTCGAAACCCCGGAAGCCATCATGACTTACAGTGCGGACGGCTTCAACGGGATGAGCCACCATTTTCACGATTTCATAAATGAACACGTTGTGCGCGGGGACTGGAAAGGCAAGGAACGACCCGTCCTGCTCAACAATTGGGAAGCCCATTTTTTTCAGTTCACCCAGGGCAAGCTGCTGAGGCTGGCGAGGCAGGCGAAGCGCCTGGGTGTGGAAATGTTCGTGCTCGATGACGGCTGGTTCGGCAAGCGCAACAGCGACAAGGCGGGTCTCGGGGACTATACGGTCAACCTGAAGAAGCTTCCCCGCGGACTGCTCCATTTTTCAAAACGCATAAGGAGAATGGGATTGCAGTTCGGTCTTTGGTTCGAGCCGGAAATGGTGAATGAGGACAGTGACCTGTACCGGGCCCATCCTGAATATGCCGTGCGGACCCCTGAAAAAGTGCCGACGCTGGGGCGCAACCAATTGGTATTGGATTTGTGCAATCCTGAAGTGAGGGATCACATCGTATCTTCGGTTGGCCGGATTCTGGATGAATCGGATATTTCATATGTGAAATGGGATATGAACCGTCATATCAGCGATGCGTCCTCCCTTATGCTTAAGAATCAAGGGGAGTTTTTCCACCGATACACCCTGGGTCTGTATGACGTGCTGGAACGGATTTTCCGCCCGCGCCCCCATATTCTCCTGGAGAGCTGTTCCAGCGGTGGCAACCGTTTCGACCTTGGGATGCTGTGCTACTCCCCGCAGATATGGGCTTCCGATGACACGGACCCTGTGGAAAGACTCCGGATTCAAGGCGGATTGTCATACCTGTATCCGCTTTCCACCATGGGGGCACATGTATCCGATTGCCCGCACCAGCAGACCCTTCGTGAAACGCCTCTGCCTACCCGCTTCAATGCGGCCGCATTCGGTTGCCTCGGGTACGAGATTGACTTGAAATACCAGACTTTTATAGAAAAACGGGAAATCAAAAGCCAAATCACTTTTTACAAAGAGCACCGAAAAACCTTCCAATTCGGCCGGTTTTACAGGCTGCCGGCCATTCGCGACAACAAAGTCCATTGGCAGTGCGTGTCCTGTGACGGCAATACGTCTGTGGCTGGGTTTTTCCAGACATTGTCAACCGCCAGCGAGGGCTATGACTTCCTCCCTTTGACAGGCCTGGAGCCGCAGGATCGATATACGGTCGACACACGCCCCCAAATCCTCCTGATCAAGAGGTTCGGTGGACTGGTGAAGCATATCATGCCAATTGCCCTGAACCCTGGAGGATTCATCCTTCGCACGATTAACAAGTTTTATTGCCTGATGGACTGCGTGGAGCACTATGAAGGACACGGGGATTTGCTGATGGCGGGAGTCCGGCTCAACAACCAGTTCGTGGGCAGTTATTACAGCAGCCGGATACGCATGATGGGAGACTTCGGGTCAAACCTGTATGTTGTCAGGAAGAGAACGGATTGAAGATATTCCGACTCGGATCGGACGCAAGCCGAGTTGCAGTATTGTCGGTTTTCCCGTATACTGGTGCAAACCAAACGTTTGTTAGGCGCTGAATCCGATGGTTTTCAGCGATGCAATTCCATGAAAGGCTGGCTGCGGATGGAGACACGGAAAAAAATCAAGCAGCGTGCATTTGAGCTTTACGCCATGTACGGGGACAAGTTCTCCTTGTCCGGTATCTGCCTGAGCGTCGGCATCAAGAAGCCGTCCTTGTATTTTCACTTTCACAGCAAGGAGGAATTGATCCGCGAAGTGGTGGAAGATGAAATCGAAAAATATTTTTTTGAAATCAATCGGGAGAACGACAACCTTCAAAGGATATTCATCCGGTTGCTGGAATATTATGAAGATTCTCAGGCGAAGCTGCTGTTCTGGAAACGCCTGCTTCTGTTCCCGCCTTCCACATTGGAGCCGGAACTTGTTGCCAGAATTGAAAACCTGACCGCCAGACGGTATGAAATCGTCGAAGGCCTAATCAGGCAGGAGACCGCGAAAGGCGTGATTCGGGAGGGAAGCCAGGAGGAAGTGGCCCTCATGTATTTTTCATTGCTTCATGGACTGTTGTCCAGCGTCCTCATCTATCGTCCCGCAGATATCAGGAGGCATTATCAGGGTATTTGGGACAGGTTCTGGGCAGGCGCCGCGGATGGGGCGGCAAGTCCATGATGGGCAGGAATGCTGAATCGGTTTTGATGAAAGGAGAATGGAATGCCGCTTGAACTCGTTCTGATTGCAATGGTCCTTATGGCGTTCAGTGGAATTCCAGGATTGTTTTCAGCAAAAACGGCCTCATGGGGGCAGAAGAGCGCAACCATCCTGGTCATGTCAGGCGCGGCGGTCGGAATGGTGGGCGCGGGTTTTGGCCTTTTCTCCCCGCCATCATCCTCCCTATCGCTTCCATGGCCGACGATGGTGAACGCCCTTATCGGACTGGATCCGCTGAGTTCCTTCTTTTTAATGCCGGTCTTTCTTTTGGGTGGCCTCGGATCGCTGTACGGACTCGGTTACTGGAAACAGCAGGATCACCCCCAAAATGCGCGAAGGCTGCAGCTCTTCTGGGGACTTCTCGTCGCCGGGATGGGCCTTCTCATCGTCGCGCGGCATGCGGCATCGTTCCTGCTTGGATGGGAATGCATGGCCCTGTCGGCGTTTTTCCTGATTGCAACCGAGGATGAGGATGCGGAATGCCGGAAGAGCGCCCTTGTCTATCTGATCGCAACACATTTCAGCACATTGGTGCTGTTCGGGTTTTTCATCCTTTGGCGCAGCACCACAAGTTCATTCCTGCTGTTGCCGATAGCGGACGGTGCAGTCAGTCCGATTGTCCTGAATGTCCTGTTTTTCCTGGCATTTTTCGGATTTGGGCTGAAGGCCGGCATGATGCCCATGCACTTCTGGCTGCCCGGCGCCCATGCAAGCGCTCCGAGCCACGTTTCAGCCATCTTGTCCGGAGTCATGCTGAAAATGGGCATCTACGGCCTGATCCGAATCGGATTCCTGCTGCCCGCGCCTCCGGCGCTCTGGGGCGGGCTCATCTTGTTTTTCGGAGCGGCCAGCGGTCTTCTGGGCGTGGCGTTCGCCCTGGCACAGCATGATATCAAGCGGCTGCTTGCCTATAGCAGCGTGGAGAACATCGGCATCATCCTGATGGGTCTGGGCCTTGCCCTGCTGGGGCGGTCGTTGGGAAAACCTGTCTGGGTAGCCCTGGGAATGGCGGGATGCCTGCTGCACGTATGGAATCACAGCCTCTTCAAGTCGCTGCTGTTCTATGGGGCGGGTTCCGTCCTGCATGCCACGGGAAAGAGGAATCTCGATGTCCTGGGCGGCCTGTCCAAAAAAATGCCCCTTACCGCCTTGTTTTTCCTTTTCGGTGCCGTTGCCATCAGCGGCATCTCTCCGCTTAACGGTTTCATCAGCGAGTTGTTTCTTTATTTCGGCTTGATGCGTCCAATGGCGGTCGGTGAATCCCATGCCTTCGGCGTGGCCCTGGCCGCCCCGGTGCTGGCCATGATTGGCGCGCTGGCCGCAGCCTGTTTCGTCAAGGCATACGCCGCGGTATTCCTCGGGACACCAAGGACCGAAACCATCCGCCCTGTCCGTGAAGCGCCTGCGGTGATGCTGGTTCCCATGGGTGTCCTTGCTTCTGCATGCACCGCCATTGGCGTGCTGCCGCAGCTTGTTTCCCCGATTCTCGAGTCTGTGACGAATCTGGAGATCCTTTCATTCCTTGTTCCTCTTCGGACGCTCAGCCTTGTTTCCTTCGGATTCCTCGCATGCCTCGCCATCATATCCGGATGGGTTTTCATCCGGACGAGGAATCATGGGAAAGCGGGTACCTGGGACTGCGGTTATGCCGCCCCGACAAACCGCATGCAATATACCGCATCCTCTTTCGGAGGCAGCCTGACGGGCCTGTTCGGGTGGGTGCTCCGTC
Source organism: uncultured Oscillospiraceae bacterium (assembly GCA_964522755.1). GTDB lineage: Bacteria > Bacillota > Clostridia > DSM-8532 > DSM-8532 > JAEWSN01. The sequence continues at coordinate 38,537 of CAZFWQ010000003.1, forward strand.
CGAAGG
>CAZFWQ010000004.1:0-13805 GCA_964522755.1 uncultured Oscillospiraceae bacterium
AAGGCAAGCCTCATGGTTTGTGCATGGTGCTTGCCATGCGTTTCACAAATGTATGGCGATTATGGAGAGCTCCCCATAATCGGCACAGCTGAGCCAGTCTTCTGCTGGCCAATGGTGTGCCGATGAAGCAGATTCTGGAATGGTTGGGGCACAGTGACTTCTCGACTACCGCCAACATTTACACGCATCTTGATGTCAACTCCATGCTGACTTCAGCACAGGCGATGGTCGCGGGACTGAAATGGCCAAGTTCGAACCCCACTGGCACAAAAACAGATGAAAATACACTCTAGCAGAGAGCTTTTAGACGTTTTGGAGAGAACAAAATGGAAGAAGCTGTGGGAAATTTAGCAGGAGAAAGAAATGCTGCTGGCCTGAAACACAGACCAGCAGCGGGTTTGGCGGAGAAGGAGGGATTCGAACCCTCGTGTCCCTTCCAGGACAACCCGATTTCGAGTCGGGGCCGTTATAACCGCTTCGATACTTCTCCATGCCATATTAAAAAAAGTGCTTCAGGTCAATTCTTCCGCCGCTCCAAGCCGCCCACTCATTGTATCGGATTGGGTTTTGAGTGTCAATTGACGGATTTGGCTCATTTTCCACGCAGATTCCGAAAAAACTCCATCAGCATTTCCTGGCACCGGTCTGCCATGATTCCTTCGTATACCGTGACTTGATGGTTTGCCCAAGGCTCCCGGAAAAGGTCCATGACGGATCCGGCTGCACCAGCTTTCGGATCCCATGCACCAAAAAAGACAGAGCGGATGCGTGCCTGCATGATCGCGGATGCGCACATGGAACAAGGTTCCAGTGTCACATACAAATCGCAGTCATTCAGTTTCCAACTTCCAAGCGCCTGGCAGGCCTCTTCCAGCGCAATCATCTCAGCATGCGCAGAGACACGGTTTTCCGCTTCGCGCCGATTCCATCCGGTCCCGATGACGCGGCTTTGATGGACAACTACCGCGCCTACAGGGACATCGCCTGAAGAAACGGTTTGCAGTGCGGCTTTCAGAGCCAATGCCATAAACTGGTTTTCGGGATGAGTGGTATTCATGAGTGTGTTACCCTCAGCTTTTCATCTATTTATTGTTGCCATGAGCCTTGCCTTTACCATCCAGCCTACTTCGAGAACCATGCGACCTACTGCGAGAACCATCCAGACTACTGCCGGTGCCATCCAGCCTACTGCGAGAACCATCCAGCCTACTGCGCGAACCAAGCGGCCACGGCACCTGCAATGGCGGACATCATCCGCGTCTGTTCCACAAGGCTGGTCAGGTTTTCAAATTCCACCGGGTTCGGAACGAATCCTGTTTCGATCAAAATCGATGGCGCCCAGGTTCCCCTGACCACATAGAAATTGCTTTTGTTCAGCATGCGGTCCTTTTTGCCAAGTCCGTCCACAACGCTTCTCAGCACGGCATCTCCGATCGAAACCGCTAGAGATTCCCGGTACCAGACGGAAAATCCGGAGAGTCTTGAGATATCAACATTGTCTTCCGCGCTGTCGGCGTGCAGCGAGATGAATAAATCCGGATGCAGAAGCCGGGAGATGGCCAGTCTCTCTTTCAAGGTAACCGATGTGTCGGTGGTGCGGGTCATGTATACGGTGGCACCGAGTTTTTCCAGTTCGGCCTTCAACACCCGGGCATTCGACAGGTTTATGTTCCGTTCCGGCCATAAGGCGCCCACAGGCCCGATTGCACCGGTATCGCCTTCGTCGGGGTCCGAATTCGAACCTCCGTGCCCGGGGTCGAGGAGGATGCTCTTGCCGGCAAGGGGCTTATCGCCGGGAAGGGATGGGATATGCCGCTTGAGCGGTATCTCATACCCGGTTTCCGTCTTCACCAGTTCATATCCATCCAGCCGGGCGCCTGCGCGCAGGATGAATACATACTGCCTCCCGCTGCCGCTTTTTTGCGCGAGGACTGTCTCGAACAGGCCATCCGGAGGCAGGATTGGCAAATCAAGGCTTGAAACCAGTGGGATACGGACCCGCAGGCTGCGCCCGTCAAAGTCCGCCGTTACCGCGACCGGCGAAGAGAGCCTGAACAGGAACTTGTCCGCCGGCGTGCCCGTTATGTAGGCTGCGCCTGAAACACTTGCGGTCAAGGCTGTTTTGGGCGCGATGATCTTCACGGCGGTTTTTCTTGCATAGAGGCCGGAAGCCAGCCGCACATATCCTCCGTACATGCCTGTGACGGCTTCAGTTGTTCCCTTGTCCAGATAATAAATGGTTCCGCCTGAGGTTGACATCTCATTGTAGGTTGCCGTCGGGCTGTCCAGCATCTGAGCGTAGAGAGGAGCCCCCGGCATGACAATGCCGATTTTCCCGGGTGCCGTCCGCGATTTTGCCTTCCCCGCGTAAACCATCCTGTACACCGGCGCGCCAAGGTTCACGACTCTGACGGCGCCGGTTTGCACAGGCATCTTCCAGGTATAGCGATAGGTTGTCGGGTATGCGCCGGTACCAGGTTTTACCTTGGTGCCCGGAGTCATGGCAAAAACTTTGCCGCCGATTTTCACAGTGACTTTCGCTCCGATGGGGGCTGTGCAGGAGAACGTGTAGATTTCACCCGCCCTCCCGTACAGCGGATTCTGCGGGAAAACAGAAGACGCCGGAATTTCAACGGTTTTCATTTTGGCAGGTGCCGTGGAACCTCCGGACGCATATTTGTTTCTCCAGATGCTGCGAACCTCATATAAGCCCTCCTGCGAAAGGACTATTGTGTTTTTGCCCTGGGACAGTGGGACGAACAGGCCGAAGTACCCCTTCGGAGAGCGGGTTGTTACGGGAAAACCATTCAGGTAAAGAGGTTTGTCCGGATTGGACGCCCCTGTCAGGTAGTATCCGGAATAGCTTGTTTTCAAACTTGAAGAAGGTCTGCCAACCATCAGCGGACTGATTGCCTGTCCGGCTGCACTATTCGTGTTGCCTGCCGCCGTGCTTTGATCACCGGATCCAGTCGCCGTGCCGGCTGCTTCTGCTCCTGTGCCCTGGTCACCGGAACCCGCAGCCGCGTCGGCTGTGCCGGCACCCTGCTCCAGCAACTCCGCAACTCCCCCGCCCATGGGCGTTACAAAGCCGTCGCGCGCTTCGCGCAGTGCCTTCAGTGCGGCCGCGACCCCGGGACGTTCCAGAAACGACTGATAGCTGAAGAATATGCTTCCATTGACATACGGATTCAAATTGTTTGCCTGCATCTGGCGTTCCAGTTCCGCCACGCCGTACCAGGCGGATGCGGGGTCGTTCGCATCCATCCGATAGGCGGCCTGCCCGATGTAAAGTCGGACACCCGTTCCCTGCACCACTGAGGACCACCATGCGGAAATCTTGTCGTAGTCCGCTATCCTGAACCCCTTTTCCCAGTATACCTGCGGGGCTATGTAGTCCACCCAGCCTTCCTTCACCCATTTGCGGGTGTCTGCGGCATGCAGGGTATAAGATTCCGAACCCGCCGTGTCGCTGCCAAGGATGTCACTTGACATGTTTCTCCAGATGCCGAATGGGCTGACGCCGAATTTCACCTGGGGAGCGGTGCTGCGGATCAGGGAGGAAACATCGCGGACGAGGGTGTTCACGTTATCCCGGCGCCAATCGTCCAATGAGGCGAATCCGTTTCCATACTGCGTGAAAGCGGCCGAATCGTTGAACGGTGAGGCATACTGGGCGATACCGTTTTTTGCCTTTGTGTATCCGCGCGAGGTGATGGCGCCAATTTTGTCCGTTCCGGGCAGGAGTCCTTTGAAAGTGAGTAAGCCGGCTGTCTTCCCTGACTCTTTCGTCGATGAGCCGTCGGGATAGAAATAGTCGTCAAAGTGAATCCCGTCCAGGCCATATCTTGAAATGAGTTCGGATACGCCTGACATCAGCAGGCTGCGCACTTCCGGAAGGCCGGGGTTGAAATAAATGTTGCCGTCGGAATGGAAGATGACCCATTCCGGATGCAGGCGTGCAGGATGATTGGGTGTCAGCTGCTCCAGGGAAACCTTCGGATCCGTCGCCTTCTTTTTGGTGATGCGATACGGGTTCATCCATGCGTGCAGTTCGATGCCGCGCAAGTGTGCCTCGGCTATCCAGAATGCAAGCGGGTCAAACCCTTCCGAGGGGGCCAGGCCCTGCTGGCCGGTCAAGTAGGCGGACCATGGGAAAATGGCTGATGGGTAGAAGGCATCCGATGTGGGCCGGATTTGAAGGAAAACGGCATTGAAACGGTTGGCTTGCGCAAAATCCAATGCGGCGACGGCTTCCGTCTTCAATGCGGCGGCATCGACGGTCGGAATCTTTGGCCAGTCGATGTTCACGACGGTGGCCACCCATAACCCCCGGAATTCCACGGCGGTTGACGGAACGCCGGGCAATGCGCCGGATATGTTGGAAGCATCCGCAAATCCGGCAGGGCTTTCTTCAGGGGTGATGACTGTGGAAGGGCCTGCATTTCCGCTGTCTGCAGAGGCCGCGTTCAGGACGGGAACCAGATTCAAGGATTCATGTGCAGGCAACTCACTGAAACTCAAAGTCCCATTCAAAGGCAGCACTTCATTGAGCGGCAGCGATGCGGCTCCCATCAAAAGGGGGATGGACAACATGAATGGCAGGGCATGCCTGAAAATTCGGGTCATCGCTACTCCTTCAAAACATCCAAGCCCGCGCCGTTCCTGTTGTGACTTGTCAAGGGTGAACGGAAAAGGGATAAGCACGGAGCACCTGCAACAAAACATCCGGCATCCAAAGGATGCGCGGAACACCCACCGTGAAACATCCTGCATCTCAAGTATAACGCGAATTCATTGTCCGGGGGTGTTTTTAGGCAAACCGTTGTCAGACTGTAACGGGGGTGTAACCTTGGGTAATTCATGGTATCATGATTAAGGCAGGAGGAAGCAAATATGGGTTTCGGCATGGATATCGGCATTGACCTGGGAACAGCCACTGTCCTGGTCTATGTGAAGGGCAAGGGCATCGTGCTGCGGGAACCTTCCGTCGTGGCAATCGACAAGAACACCGATCGGATTCTGGCCGTCGGCGAGGAAGCCAGAAAAATGCTCGGACGCACACCGGGGAATATCGTGGCCATCAGGCCGCTGCGTGAAGGTGTCATTTCCGATTACCACATCACGGAGAAAATGCTCAAGCACTTCATCAACAAAGTGTGCGCGAAAGGCTTTTTCAAGATATTCAAGCCCCGTGTCATGATCTGCGTCCCTTCAGGCGTCACGGAAGTGGAGAAAAGGGCTGTGGAAGATGCCGCGATGCAGGCCGGCGCCCGCAAGACATACCTTATTGAAGAACCCATCGCTGCCGCCATCGGCGCGGGCATAGACATCGCCAAGGCCTGTGGCAGCATGGTGGTTGACATTGGCGGCGGCACCACCGACATAGCCGTCATTTCACTTGGCGGCACCGTGGTCAGCACTTCCATCAAAATCGCGGGAGACAAATTCGACGAGGCCATCGTCCGCTACATGCGGAAAAAGCATAACATCATGATAGGGGAACGGACTGCCGAGGACTTGAAGATCAACATCGGCACCGTGTATCCCCGCGCCCAGGAAGTCACGATGGAAATACGCGGCAGAAACCTCGTATCCGGACTGCCCAAGACATTGAAAGTTTCATCCTATGAATTGCTGGATGCGCTTGAAGAGCCGGTTTCCGCCATTGTTGAAGCGGTTCACTCCGTATTGGAACGCACACCGCCGGAGCTGGCTTCAGACATCAGCGAGCGCGGCATCGTCATGACGGGCGGCGGCAGCCTGGTTTATGGGTTCGACAAGCTTTTGCGTGAAAAAACCGGCATCAACGTCGTCATTGCCGATGACGCGGTTTCCTGCGTGGCTCTCGGCACCGGCAAGGCGCTTGAGGACCTGGACCTGATCAAGGGCAACAGTCTTACGGACACATCGGGATACTCCTCGAAGCAAAGGTATTGACGCCTTGAGTACGAAGGCCACTGTCAAACATGGAAGACTGACAGCCATATCAGTTTTTTTCGGACTGGTGTTTCTGGGACTGGCCTTTTTTTGGCGGGCTGAATCCGCGAAGCCGGTACCTGCGGCACAAGTGCCGAAACAGCAAGGAGCGGCCGAAACCGGGTCTGAATCAGTGGGAGCCGGGTCCGCTGAAGCAGGAGCCGGATACTTGCCGGATGGTTCCCGTGCACCGCGGTTCCCAACCCTGGTCTTGGAAACTGTTTCGTTTTCAACTCCTGAAAAACTATGCGAAATGCCCGCACTGTCCGAAGGAGGTGCCTGTTACCGCATGGCGGAAGGCATGCTGGACGGCCGATACCAGAGAGTTCACGTTCTGACCGTGGACCCGTCTTCCGAAGATGTCGCCGTCCGCCCCATGCTGTCTTTCGACCGGCTTTTCGGGTACGAGGCGCTGAAAGTCATGGATGAACGCCTGGATGCGCTTGCATCGGTCAATGGCGGCTTTGGTCCGCCGGATGGCAGGCCCGGCGGCGCGGTGATGATAGACGGCGTCTTCCTGTCCCCTGCCGATGCCAGGTTTCCCGTCCTCATCATCGGCGATGCGAAGGCAAGCATCTCGCCGCTCAGGACCTCGATTGTACTGGTGGCCGGCCGGGAGAAGCTGGCGGCAGACTTTCTGAATCCATGGCCCATGGTGCCGGGCGTGGCGGTCTATACGCCGGCGTTCGGCAGCACGGATCGTCTGGAAGCGGACCACCTTGCCATAACCGTATCGAAGGGCGTTGTCACGGGTGCCATATCGGGAAGCGTGCCGGTTGCCATCCCGTCCGATGGTTTCCTGGCTGTCGCCGAGGGTAAAGAACAGATATCACGGCTTCGGAAGATGTTTCCCGACGGCACGAAGGCGTCCTGGCAGACGAACACTTTCCCTGAGATTCCTGATGGCTCAAGGCACCTGATGGCTTGCGGCGGCCTGCTGGTTCATGAAGGAAAGGCACTTGAACCGGAATCAGACCCATGGGTCGGATCCCTCAATGCCCCGGCGCCGCGGTCCGCCGTCGGAATCGGTACGGAAGGGCAACTGGTCTTCATCGTGGCGGAAGGCCGCATCTCGGGCGGGGCATCCGGCTTCACGGGAAAAGCGCTGAGTCGCCTTCTCGCGGACATGGGCCTTTCAGAGGCGGCCTTGCTGGACGGAGGAGCGTCCAGTGAAATGATTGTGGGACATGAAATAAAAAACAAACTGTCTGCGGGGCGCGAGCGAAAACTGCCGTCCGGGTTCGCATTGGTTCCCAGGCAGACCTCTGTTGAAGTGCGGTGACGGCATCGCCGGGCAATACGCTCAAACGGGTTGCCAAGCGCGATTCAAGCGCAATTCAAGCGGTATCAGGCGGTATCAGGCGGTATCAGGCGGTATTTCAATATAGTCCGGCATGTCGGCGGCACATCATGTGCAAGGAGGTCGTATGGGCAAGAAACATATCGTCATGGACATCGGCGGAAGCAAAATCCTGGGTGCGGTCATGGATGAAGACAATAAAATCCTGTGCCGCGTCAAGAAGAAGACTAAGCCGGAGCAAGGTGTGGAGGCAGTTGAAAAACGCATTGCGGAAACGGTTCTTGATCTGCTGAAGCAGTCCGGGCTCCAGAAGTCGGACATCGCGGCCATAGGCGCCGGCGCGCCGGGGGTCATCGATACTGAAAAGGGCATGATCCTGTATTCACCCAATATTCCATGGCGCGAGTACCCGCTGGGGCCAAACATGGAAAAGTGCCTCGGCCTGCCTTTCGTTGTGGGCAATGACGTGAATACGGGCGTGCTGGGTGAATGGAAATTTGGCGCGGCCAAAGGCTTCTCGCATGTGGTCGGCATTTTTGCCGGAACGGGCGTCGGCGGCGGGGTCATCATCGACAACAAGCTTTTCACCGGATCCCGGTTTGCGGGAACCGAACTCGGGCATATGATCCTGAACACGGAAGGACCCCAGTGCAATTGCGGGCAGCGGGGCTGCCTGGAAGCATACACGGGCAAGCATGCCATTACGCGCGAAATCCGTTCCATGATTGTCCGCGGTGCAAAATCAAACCTTCTTGACAGCATGGACGCCGAAGATGCCACGGTGAAAAGCGGCGCGCTTGCAAAGGCCGTCAAGGCGGGGGATCCCGTCGCCGTTGCCGTGCTTGAGAGGGTGGGGTATTATCTGGCGGCCGGGATTGGGAACCTCATCAACATTTTCAATCCGGAAGTCTTCATCCTGGGCGGCGGGGTAACCGAAGCGACTGAAGCGGAACTCATGCCTATCGTGATGCGGCACCTTCCGCTCTTTGCCTGGCCTGCGATGCTCTCCGAAGTGTCTGTCAGGGCTTCGGCACTGAAGGACGACGCCATTTTGTACGGCGCCAAGGCACTGGTGCTGGAGAATGGGCATTGAGTGAGATATAATGGCAGTGGTATCAACGGGCTGCGCCGAGCAGCGCATCAACAATACAGGCACGCGAGGAGAACGCAATGGCTAAGAACAGGATGCCCATGGGCATGGGCGGCATGGGCGGCATGGGCGGCGGAAACATGGGAAACCTGATGAAGCAGGCTCAGAAGATGCAGCAGGACATGCTGAAAACCCAGGAAGAGCTGAAAACGCGCACAGTGGAGGCGACGGTTGGCGGAGGTGCGGTCACGGTGGTGGCCACCGGTGCGAAAACCATCCTGGAAATCCGCATCTCGAAGGAAGCAGTGGACCCGGATGATGTGGAAACCTTGCAGGACATGGTTCTTGCAGCGGTCAACGAAGCGCTCCGGCAGGCGGGCGAGCTTTCCGAAAGCGCCATGGGCGGCATCGCCGGAGGCCTTGGCGGCCTTGGCGGGCTGTTGTAGGGGCGGCACCGCATGGAGCATTACGTGTTGCCGATTGCGCGGCTGATAGAGGAGTTTGAGAAGCTGCCGGGCATTGGGCACAAGACGGCCCAGAGGCTGGCTTTTCATATTCTGAACCAGCCCGATGCGAAAGTGGAGGCATTTGCCCGGGCCCTTGTGGATGCCCGGAGAAAAACGATGCGCTGTTCCGTGTGCGGAAACATCACGGATGCAGATCCCTGCCGCATCTGCACGGCCGACAAGCGGGACGCGGGCACCATCTGCGTGGTGGAAAACCCGCGGGACGTGGTCGCCATGGAACGGATGAGGGAGTACAAGGGCATGTACCACGTACTGAACGGGGTCATCTCGCCACTGGAAGGGCGCGGTCCTAACGACATCAATATAAGGTCCCTCATCACGCGGCTTTCGGATGGACGCGTCCGGGAAGTGATTCTCGCCACGAATCCCAATGTGGAGGGAGAAGCCACGGCAGTCTATCTGTCCCGGCTCATCAAGCCGCTCGGCGTGAAAGCGACGCGCATCGCATATGGCATATCCGTGGGCGGCGACCTGGAGTATGCCGATGAAGTCACCCTGGCGAAATCCATCGAAGGGCGCCGGGAGATGTAGGGAGAATGATATGAAAGTTCGCAAGGCAATCATCCCCGCCGCGGGGCTGGGAACACGCTTTCTCCCGGCCACGAAGGCCCAGCCGAAGGAAATGCTGCCCATTGTCGACAAGCCGACCATCCAGTACATCGTTGAAGAAGCCATCGCTTCCGGAATTGAACAAATCCTTATCATTACCGGCCGCGGCAAGCGTGCCATCGAGGATCATTTTGACCGGTCCCTGGAGCTGGAGGAGGAACTCCGGCGCAAGGGGCAGGAAGAACTTCTGGCACAGGTGGTGGACATCGGCAGCCTGGTGGATATCCACTATATCCGCCAGAAGGAACCGCGAGGCCTTGGGCACGCCATTTACTGCGCAAAGGCCTTTATCGGGGATGAACCTTTCGCGGTGCTGCTCGGCGACGACATTGTGGATTCCGAAAAACCTTGCCTGCGCCAGCTGATGGATATCTTCGAGGAGTACCATACCACCGTGCTCGGTGTTCAGCGGGTGCCTTGGGAGGATGTTTCCAAATACGGCATCGTGGCCGGCAAGGAAATCGATGATCATATCTTCAAGATAAAGGACATGGTTGAAAAGCCGGATCGTGAAGAAGCACCGTCGAATCTTGCCATTCTTGGACGTTACATCATCCGGCCCAACATCTTCGAGTACCTGGAGAACACGCAGCCCGGCAAAGGGGGCGAAATACAACTTACAGACGCATTGCACCGCCAGATGGAAGCAGAGGCGATGTACGCGTTCGAATTCGAGGGAAAGCGATATGATGTCGGCAACAAACTTGGTTTTTTACAGGCAACGGTTGAATTTGCTTTGAAACGTCCCGAACTGAAGGATGATTTTGAAGCATATCTGCGCAAACTGCTGTGCTGAACGGCTATCTGAAAAGCATCAAGCATTTCCCCCGCCGTATTCAACAATGTCCAATCCTAAATTTTTTTGATTCATCCGGGGGCAAAACCGGCCAGCTTTTCCATTGCATTGGACGGAATCATGCAGATGCCGTACTCGTTGAGGTATCCTTCGAAAAAGGAAGTGTTTGGAATACGATCTCCATATTCCGTAAGGATATCCTCAAACCGCCTTTGATTCCCTGCCGGATTCTCCTTGCCGTTCAATACGAGATAGTAGTTGTCTTCACAACGCCAGACGCTGCTGCCGCAGCCAGCCTGCAAGGGTGAAATGCGTCGGCACGCGCCGGAAACAGCGTCAAAATCTTCAAAGCAGTAGATTGCGACCGGTGAGGTGGACTCCGCGACTTTTTTACGAATCACGGGTTCCTTGCGCCTGGTGCGGTTCTTGATGAATTTCTGGATGGATCCCATTTCGCTGTCGTCATCCATGCGCGTGATGGTGATGATGAATCCGTGATCGACGTCCGTCACGGCCTCCACGCACAGTTGGGATTCCATCGAGTCGAATCCCAGCTCCGCTTCGGCTTGCTCCATCAAGTCCCAGAACAGCTCCTGCGTCTCAGGGGTGTTGTAATTGAACGATTCCAGATCGATGTCCCTGTCTTCAAGGTCGTCAAAGGAAATGAAGACCCGGAGCTTGTTTTCATTGATGCGTTCTATTCTCATGGAGTCCTCTCATTTCCATCGTCGCCGCCCGCGCGGGTCTACCGATCAGATCGGTTCATGGCTACCGGCAAGAATGCAAGTTGCATGGCCTGACTTGCAGCGGATGTTCCTGCCGCTGTTTCCCGATACTGTGTTATTCCCGTTTTCAAGAGGTTTGACACGCAAATCGGCGGAAGCAGCGGGGATTTCGCATCATTTCGCGTGATGGCCGCAAGATTCTATAATTATACGCATGACACGGGAAAAAGAGAAGGACAAACAGAGAGAAATTGTGCCAAACGGGAAATTATCGTGGCCGAGTATCGTTGCCGGGCATCATTGCCGGGGGGGCGGAGAGCCGATCCAGCCGGGGAGCGGATCCGGAGAGCGGATCCGGAGAGCCGATCCGGTGGACGTAAAACGGGCGGAAGTGTATAATGGGTTCAGCGTGGAAGGTCATGCGGAGGAGTACCATGCAACGATTGATTCTGGCTTCGGGATCCCCCCGCCGCAAAGAATTGCTGGCCCGGATCGGGATCCCGTTTGATGTGGTTGTTTCGGAGATCGATGAGGAACTGGGAAGCCACAGCCACGCCGGGACATATGCGATGGCCATGTCAAGGGACAAGGCGAGGGACGTGGCTGAAAAACTGACGGTCCTGCAAAGCAGCAGCGGATATGCCCACGAAGGTCCTGCGGTTGGCCTGGCGGGAATTCTCCCGGACCCTGTTCGCGGGTGCCTGGTGTTGGCTGCCGACACGGTTGTGGCCAGGAAAGGGCACATCCTCGGAAAGCCGGCTACACGGGAAGACGCCCTGCGGATGCTGAGGCTGCTTTCCGGAGGGTGGCACGAGGTCGTCACCGGCATCACCCTTATCAATACGGGAACAGGCGAAGAGGCAACGGCAGTTGAAACGACGCGGGTGAAATTCCGCAAGGCCGATGAAAAGCTGCTGGGCAGGTATGCTGATGCGGCGGAACCGTACGACAAAGCCGGAGCCTATGGCATCCAGGGGTACGGCGCCCTCCTGGTGGAACGGATAGACGGAGATTATCACAACGTGATGGGGCTTCCCCTCCAACGGCTGTCGCAGATGCTGGAAAGCATGGGAATCGAGCCTCTTTCATGGCTCGGGCAACACGGCGAAAAAGACAAGGAGCAATAATATGGGTTTGTTCACGAGGGAAATCGGCATAGACCTCGGCACGGCAAATACGCTGGTCTACGTAAAAGGCAGGGGCATCGTGCTGCGAGAGCCGTCCGTCGTTGCGATAAACAATCATAACGGTCAGGTGCTTTCGGTCGGTTCCGACGCCAAGCAGATGATTGGGCGGACGCCGGGGAACATCACCGCCATCCGCCCCATGCGGGACGGAGTCATTGCGGACTTTGAAATCACGCAGGGCATGCTTCGGTACTTCATCCGGAAAATCATCGGCAGGAACCCGTTCCTGCGCACCCGCATCATCATCAGCGTGCCATCCGGCGTGACGGAGGTTGAAAAGCGCGCCGTGATCGAAGCGGCCATGCATGCGGGCGCGAAGGAAGCCTACCTCATCGAGGAGCCAATGGCTTCGGCCATCGGCGCGGGGCTTCCCGTGGAAGAACCCTTTGGCAACATGGTTGTCGATATCGGAGGGGGAACAAGTGAAGTGGCAGTCATCTCACTCGGGGGAATAGTCGTCAGCAAGTCCCTGCGCACGGCCGGCGACGAGTTTGACGAGGCCATCATCCATTATGTCAAGAAAGAGTACAACCTGATGATTGGCGAACGCACGGCCGAAGACATGAAGATGAAAATCGGGTCCGCGTATCCCTTTGAAAAGGAGGTCACCTACAAAGTCAGCGGCAGGGACCTGGTCACGGGCCTGCCGAAGGACATGGGCATCTCCTCCGCTGAAATACGCGAAGCATTGCACGAGCCGGTCAATGCCATTGTCGACTCCATCAAGTTCACTCTTGAAAAGACGCCGCCGGAACTGGCATCCGACATCATGGAGCGCGGAATCATGCTGGCTGGGGGCGGGGCGCTTCTAAAGGGACTGGACCTGCTGATCAGCGAAGAAACGGGCATTCCCGTCTTTATAGCGGACAATCCTCTCGACTGCGTCGCCCTCGGCACCGGCAAGGTGCTCGAGGAGCTGGATCTGCTTTCGAATGTGCTTCTTTCACACAAGAACCTGAAATAGGGGCAGGGAAACATAAACCGTTCCGACCGGAGGAAGGCGTTGCGTAACCTCTTTGGCAACAAGCTGTTTCTGTTCTTTTTGGGACTCGTCCTGCTGATTGTGCTGCTAGTTTCCACAAACAGCCCGGCGGGAGGGTTGAACGTGCTCCGCAATGTGCTTCGCGTCCCGCTGTCCCCCCTGCAGAAGGTCTATACGCTTGTGACAGGCAAGGTGGGCGGTTACTTCACCGACATCGGGTCCTTGCGGGAGGCCAGTCAAGAGAACCTGATGCTGAAGGAGAAGGTCCGGAACCTTGAAACGCAAGGACTGGAAATGGCGGAGCTGAAAAGGCAGACTGCCGAATTCCGCAACCTGCCTGATTTCAAGGAACAATTCGCGAATTACGGCTTTCTCGGGGGCCTCATCATCGGGAAGGATCCGGGAAACTGGTTTGACGTATTTACCATTGACCGCGGGATAAAAGATGGTCTGCGGGCAGGCGAAGGTTATCCCGTGATTTCAGCGGACGGGCTCGTGGGGCGAGTTTCCAATGTGTCCCTGCTTTCCTCGGACGTCGTATCCATCATTGACATGGACAGTACCGTCAGCGTAAGGGTTGCCCGCACCCGGGATCTTCTCGTGGTTCGCGGGG